>DAOVRZ010000049.1:0-38688 GCA_030627905.1 Halanaerobiales bacterium | reverse complement strand
GCTCATTATCCGCCGTATACTTCTAAATATAATCCAATAGAACACCGGTTGTTTCCTCATGTAACACAAGCTTGTAAAGGTTTTGTTTTTAAGAGTGTTGAAATTGTAAAAGAATTAATGAAAAAAACAAAAACATCTACCGGTTTAAGTGTAATAGTAAAAATACTTGATAGTGTATTTGAAACAGGAAGAAAAGCTCCTGAAGAATTTAAGGAAAACATTCCAATTGAATTTGATGAAATTTTAGGTAACTGGAATTAAAGAGCTGTACCACAATAAAATGTGGAAGTTATTTTTAGCGCATCCCTTAGCAAAGGAGATAGCCATAGGTGAGAAAAACTGGGTGAGCCTCTTATTAACATTTGTAGGGTTGTAAAAAGACTTATGGAATATTTTACTGACTTACATATTATTTATCCTGTACTTTTGAACCCAACTGTCAGGAAACAGTTAATTTAGTTCTGGGTATTAAAAAAAGAATTCACTTGATTGACCCTGTTGATGTGCAGATATGCATAGTTTAACGAAAAAATGCTATATCATAATGACTGATTTAGGTGATTACAAGAAGAAAAACCTTTTTCAGGTAAACTTGTGTCAGTGAAGCCATGATATGGAGGTAATCATGAGAAAAATCAACTTATTTCTTGTTTGTGTGATGATTTTATGGGGGACATCTCTTTGTTATGCTGCTGATTTTATCTTAAACACAGAACTTCAGGAGTCAATAAATATTAGCGACTTTTGTAATTTAGAGACAGATTGGAAAACCTCTATTCATTTGAAATGGCCAACATATAATCTGACTCTTGGGAAAGACCAATTGGTTTGGGGAGTAGGTAAAACTGGAACTCTTTCTATATCTCCCACATCTCCATCAATACCTTTAGTACAGTACCAAATAACATTACCACTGATTAACTACACTAACTTTATGAGTCCCTTAGAAAGAGAAACAAATCGTTGGTTATTTGGCCATCGCTTAGAGGGTAAACTTTCATCTTTTCAAATAGGAATTTGGGAAATGATGTTATGTAGCGACGAAATCTTTCCAGGCTACTATATTCCAATTCCTCTTTTTCCGTTATACGCCAAACAGCATATCAGTTACAAATTATTTGATAGAACTTATGATACTAACAGCAATGCAATGCTAGGAATAGATTTTAAATACAAGATGCCCGGAATCGGAGAAGTATATGGTGAATTAGTGATTGATGATTTTCCTCAAAAAAGAGAGTATCATAATCCCAAAAAAGCAGGTGGACTTTTAGGTTTTTCTTATAACTTTTCTAAGCATGTAGAGGTTTGGACTGAATATGTGAGAATTAATAATTTTGTGTATACTCATCGAAACCCAACAAATAGATACTTATATCATGGTCAGTCATTTGGACATTGGTTAGGAATGGATGGTGATCTATTTGCTATCGGTTTGAATCAGGATATCAATAAGAATAATAGAGTTTATTGGCAAATAAATAGTATCCGAAAAGGTGAAGGGACTTATGAAGATAACTGGAACATAGAATTTGAAGATAATAATGAATTTTTAACAGGAATTATTGAAAAATCTTTAGAACTACAGGTTAAACTGGAACATAATTTTTCTCCATCTTTTCAAACAGACGTGAGTACTGTCATCGGTAGATCTCAAAACGCAAATCATCAGGAAAATCTCACTGAAAATTACTTCAAACTGAATGCATCTCTTATTTATAGTTTTGAATTATAAATCTAAACCCCTGAAACATGCGAAATGAGTATGTTTCAGGGGTTTCTTTATGGGAATACTTCATGGAGGAAATAAATGCTTATTCAGCGCATAAAGAATAAACTCAACTTTTGCAGTTCAAATGCAAAGTTGTGGAATAAACTTATTAAATCCTACAAACTGATAAATACGATATTTACGATTTTTTTCGTCATAAGTGTACAATTACCGTTAAAGTTATAGAAATATTACAGCATTGTTAATAGGTTATTTTGAAAAAAGGGGGAGTTATAAAGGAATTTCAGAAAATCTATAGAACTAAGATAAGAGGATATTATTAAAAATCAATAAAATCCAGATGTTATTATAAACTGTGTAGCCTATACAAATGTAGATAACTGTGAAGATGATGAGATCAATGCTTTTAAAGTAAATGCTCTAGGAACTCAGAATCTTGCTATTGTTTCAAACAAAATTGGTTGTAAACTTGTTCATATATCCACTGACTATGTTTTTGATGGTCTTAGAGATATTCCCTATAGGGAGATGGGAATAATTTTGTAAGAACAATGATAAAGCTTGCTTCTGAGAAAGAAGAACTGAGTATAGTAGATGATCAGTTTGGTTCACCTACAAGTACAGTAGACCTCACTAATGTAATAATAAACTTGATGAATACTGAATATTATGGTTTATATCATGGAATCATATGAAGGGAATTATTTTAGCAGGTGGTTCAGGAACAAGGCTATATCCTGTAACTCAGTCTATCTCAAAACGTAACAATTTTAATATTTTATGCTATGAAGAATTTTAAAAACCAAAACTATGGAGGCAATTCTATGAAAACATTAACTATTGTTGGTGGAGGAAGTAGTACCCATACTTTAATTCCCTTGTTATCAAAGACTGAATTAAAAGTAAATCTATTAACAAGTAAGCCGAATAAATGGTCAAAGGAAATTGAATTACAGCATGTGTTACCATCAAAAGAGATTGTAGCCAAAATGTATGGTACAATTAATAAAGTGTCTGATAATCCGAAAGATGTTATACCAGAATCTGATGTTGTGATTCTATGTATGCCAGTTAATCAGTATAGAAATTCCTTAAATAATATTGCACCTTTTATAGATAAAGATAAAAAAATGTTTATTGGAACTGTTTATGGCCAGGGTGGTTTTAATTGGATGGTTGAAGAAATAATAGATAAATATTCTTTGCTGAATAAAACGATATTTGCTTTTGGACTTATTCCGTGGATATGCCGCGTAAAAGAATATGGAAAGATAGGTATAACTTATGGATGTAAAGCAGTAAATGTGGCAGCAGTTACGCCTGTAAAAGACTTTGAAGTTTTAAACAATTTATTTTTTAATGATATATGCTATGAATGGTTTAATAAAGGAAAATTTGTTCAAGCTGATAATTTTATTTCTCTAACCCTTTCAGTAGATAATCAAATTATTCATACTTCAAGATTATACGGTTTGTTTTTAGAAGATGGTGGTAAATGGGATCATGAAAAAGAGGTTCCATATTTTTATAGGGATTACACAGAAAATTCCGCTCAATTACTAAAAGATTTAGATAATGATTATTCTTTAATAAGAAATAAAATAAAAGAAATTTTCACGGAAAAAAGATTTTCTTATATGTTAGATTATTTAGCATTGGAACATTCATTTAACAAGTCGTCATGTTCTAACATTTTAGAATCTTTTACTGAGTCAGAGAAGTTAGGGGCAATAAAAACTCCTGTTATAATTAATGAAGGAAAATGGACTATTGATGACAAACACCGATTTTTCCATGATGATATTTATTATGGATTATGTATTGCGAAATGGATGGCAGAAAAGCTAGATATAAATGTCCCACATATAGATGCAATAATTGAATGGGCACAAACTGTTTTAGAAGATAGTATTATTGAAAATAAAAAGCTGACAATTGATAATGAAAAAATGGCTGCTAATAAGTTTAAATATGGCATACCTAGTGTTTATGGTTATACAGAGTTAAGTCAGATAATAGATTAAGGTTGGAAGTAGACTTATGAAATTAGGTATTCTTAATGAGTTTTTAGGTAAAGAACAAATTTATGTTAAGGCATGTGAGCTCTTGTGCGACTACTTTTTGTGGGCTAATCATAAAATATATAAAGTAGGTGTGCTAGATGAATCTTGATAGTAGATGGAAACAACGATTTTCTAATTTTAAGAAGGCTACTTTACAGCTAACAGAATTTATGGAAAAAGAAGAATTAAATAAATTTGAAGTTCAGGGATTAATACAATGCTTTGAATATACTTTTGAACTAGCGTGGAAAACAATGAAAGATTATTTGGAACAAGAAGGATTTGATGTAAAGAGCCCTAGAAAAACGATACAAACAGCTTTTCAAATACAACTCATTATAGACGGACATACATGGATAGATGCATTAGAAAAAAGGAATCTAATGGCACAGACTTATGATGAATCAAAAGCCAAGCAAGCAGAAGAATTAATAACAAAAAAATACTTTACAATTATTAATAAGCTTTGTTCCGATTTGGAGGAATTAAGATAAACTTTAGTTGTGAATTTATAAATATTGACGGGAAAAGTCCATGAGAAAGGCTTTTCCTTCTTTATTTCTAGAGTAATTAAAAGAGGAATTTGGTGAGTATCGTCGTATTTAACTTATTAGAGTTATTATAATTATTGTGGTAGAAAGGTGGACACTTAATGGAAACTTATGAAGAAATTGATCTTTGGAAGTATATGCAAATTATTTATCGAAAAAAGGTACTAATTTTTGGAATAACTTTTATATGTATTATTATAAGTTATGTGTTAAGCTCCTATGTCATTGACAAAAAATATGAAACTGAGACGTGGATAAAATTGAGTCCAAATTTTTTATCAGGACAAAAACAGATTCCACAAGAATATTTAGAGGCACACTTTTTTTATCCAGAAGTAGTACAAATGTCAGTCATAGATGTTGATGATTTTTTACAGATATCGACATTAAAAGCCAATCTTTCATTTCATCAAATTGGTGAGACCATTCGATTAGTCTATACTCATATATCTGATTCGCCAATTCCTTCATTACTTTCGAAATGGTTAAACTCTACGAAAGTAAAATTAATCCAAGAAGAATCTTCTAGATTGCAGGTTTCTTTAGAAGACAAACTTGCAATTTTTGAGCAAGAATTGTTGAGAAATAAACAAACCCTTGAAGAAAGACAGCGATTATTTTCACAACAAAGTCAATATATTGAAATCGAAGTATTACCTAAAGATCATATTGAGCCACAAGTTATGATTTATAAAGAAATAAACCCTCGTTATCAAGAACTGAAGAAAATTATTGAAGAATTACAAATAAGTATTACTAGTTTGGAAAAACAAATATTAATATTTGAAAATCTTTTAGAAGAATATAAATCTGTTTTAGCTAAAGTGAATCAGAATTTAGAGTCTACTAACAATGAGTTAGATGACTTATTTAGTAAATTATCTAGATTTAGCACCATGTATAATGCTAACTTGCAAACTAATCTTTCACTAGACCCGTTTGAGATAATTTCTGCTCCATATTCTAATCCGAATCCTATCTCTCCTAGTGTGAAATTGAATGTGGCTATAGCTGGATTCTTAGGTTTAATGATTGGAGTCTTTCTTGTTTTCTTCTTAGAATATGTAGAGGAAATGAAAGGCCAAACCCAATCAAATACATCAGCCAAATAATCACCCGAAGGGGTGATTTTTTGTATTATATAAATTACTATATTACGCACAAGGTATTTAATAAATAACTGTCGAAGTAATCTAGAAATACTAATTAAGGAGTTTTTTTATGTTAAAAAAGATACGTAGCTTGTTGGTACTAGTAGGATGGTTTTGTATTTTCGCTCTTTACCCATTAGGTAACACATCTTTAGGCTTATTACTCATATTAGTTGCTACAATTTTGGGTTACAAGTTAGATAACTTTAAAAAAAATGTTCATTACGTTGAATATAAACTTCTTGGAGTTTTTAGTTTGTTTATGTTAGTTAGTTCTGTTCAAGCAATGAAACCTTTGGAAGCAATTGCTATCTGTCTAGGACAAATATTAATTTTTTATCTTGCATTTCGTGGTTCCGAGTATTTAGTTCAAAATAAGAAGCACTTTGAGCGAATGTTTTATCTATTATACCTATCAGGTCTTGTATCTGGTATAGTAGCCATATATAAATATTTCCATTTATCTAAATGGAAATATCGAACCGAAACTCTTTTTACAGGCATAAACGGTACGGGAACAGTTTTGGTTATAGCTATTATTTTAAGTCTTGTGTTTCTCAATAAAGAAAAGTCCCTTTTAAAAAGACGAATTGGATATCTCACACTTTTGATACCACTAACTGGACTGATCCTTACATTTTCCAGAGGAGCTTATTTAGCTTTGGGAGGAGCCTTGTTCATTTATTTTATCGGATCCAAAAAAAGAGTAGCTTTATTTTTAGTTTTTTGCATTGTTATGGTAGGAGTTGTATTTATTTTTGTACCCCATGGTCAAGATAGAATTATGTCAATTTTTTCTCTCGAAAAAAATTCTGCACGTTTGCTTATATGGCAATCAACTATCAAAATGATTAAAGATAACCCATTGTTCGGAGTTGGTACAGGAATGTTTCCATCCAATTATCCTAACTATAAGCCTATAACTTCTAAACAAAATTTTGCACTCGCTCACAACCTAGAACTCCAAATATTAGCCGAATTTGGCCTAATAGGTTTTCTACTCTTTTTCTCTTTCATTGCTTTAGTCTTGAAACGAAATCTCCAATTAATCATATTATATCCTGATAACAAGTTATATCGTGGAACGTTAGCTGCACTAATAGGTTATTTGATTCACAATCAAGTAGACGGTACAATGGTTGGTGTGGAAATTGGAACATTCTTTTGGATATTATGTGGTCTGGTGATTCATTCATATTATCTCAATTACAAAAGGACTAACGCTTTATGATTAGTAAACCCTTACTTATCAGGGTTTACTAATATATTACATATCACTAATACGAATTTATCTTTTGAGTTAAGACCCCCACTTCTATAAGTGGTGGGAATTGTTTTTAATCTTCAGTGGGGGTAGAATCCCCTACTGAAGCCCCGATGTTCAGCTTTAGCTGGACGAGTTCACTAGAACAGAAGGGAGAGGTTTTTGTGAAAAAGATTACCACATTTATAGTAGTGACAGTTACTATAATTATATTGACCCTAGCGGCTTATGCATCTGAAGAGATTCCGATGGAAGAAAATAAGTTTTACATCCTTTTTGATCTAGATATTTTCAATCGTTTTAATAGTGATGGGACTACTCCAGCAACTGATTCTTTTCAAAGATATCATATGTTAACATTTGGTTCTCGTTTAGGTGACTGGGATTTACAGTTTGTTTACGATTGGTATGATAAAGTTATTTCGGAAACATCAATACATACAATTACACCATGGGGAATTGTTATCAAGCGGGATTTAGACCCAATGCAACATCTTGAGTTTAACTATTGGTGGGTAACTGATTTGTTTGGTGATGATGATACCAAAGTAGTTCGTTTAGAGTATTGCAGGCAAATATTACTTGGAGATCAGTGGGTTGGGGATTTTCGTGTAGGTGGTAAAATAGTAAATGACGATCAATTTGCTCCAATTTTCGGAGGACAACTTATTTATCGAGATTATTATCACTTAGGGTTGAATTTTTTAAGTGCTTTGGATGCTCATCTTATGGATGAGATGGATAACGAATTGAATTTACCTCTTAATATTGGCTTAGAATATCCCTTAAATGAGAATATAACCTTAAAAATTGACTTTTATAAGTTTCTTAAAAAACCTTCGACTGGATTAGACAAATGGTTTGTTGGTGGATTTGAGTTTATACTTTGGGATTAAATAATTAGCTTATGAGGAGTGATCAGCGATGCTATATCCGTTTCGTTGTAAATCGATCTATAAAGAAAAAGTCTGGGGTGGGCGCTGGTTTGAGAATGCTTTTGGACGCAAATTACCTGAGAGCTCACCGATCGGAGAAAGCTGGGAATTGGCCTGTCGTCCACAAGAGATGAGTGAGATAGTGGATGGAGCTTTTGCAGGAAAGTCATTTTTAGAGATCATGCAGCAATATCCTGTTGAGCTTTTAGGGAAAAGAATAGCCCAAAATGGATATGATCCTTTTCCGCTCTTGATTAAATTTTTAGATGCAAATGAACATCTATCCGTACAGGTTCATCCTGATGATGAATTTGCACAGAAAATTAGGCCAGGTGAATTGGGTAAAACTGAGATGTGGTATATACTTGATGCAGAACCAGATGGAAAGTTAATCATGGGTGTGAAAGAAGGGGTAACCCCTGCTGATTTTCAGAAAGGGATAGAAGATGGCACTCTGGAAGAATATCTTGCTGAAGTACCAGTCAAAGCAGGGGATGCTTTTCTGATTCCGGCTGGAACGGTTCATGCCATTATGAAAGGCGTCAGGTTAGCTGAGATTCAGCAGAATTCAGATACTACCTACCGTGTCTATGATTGGAATCGTCTCGGGTTGGATGGCAAACCACGGGAACTCCATATCAAAGAAGCACTGGAAGTGATTGATTTTAAACGAACTGGTATCAATCCGCATCCGGGCATTATATTTGAAGAAGATGGTTGGAAGAGTCGACTTATTACAGCCTGTCCTTATTTTGCAGTAGAAGAGCTGGAGGTAGAACATTTAGTTTGTCAGATCAATCCTGAACGTTTTGAAATCTGGATGGTTTTAGAGGGTAATGGCACTCTCAATACCAAGACTGATAATTACCAATTAACCGTAGGAGAGACCTGGGTGATTCCAGCAGCATTGGGTGATGTAGAACTTAAGGGAAATATAAAGATATTAAAAAGTTATATACCTGATCTTCAAAAAGAGGTAATCACACCTTTGTTGGCTAAAGGATATACTAAGGAAGACTTAAGCAAGGTTGGTGGTTTAGAAAATCTGGTCTGATCGGAAAGGGGTGAAGTATGGCTTATAAATGGTTTTTGCCTGGATTCATCTGTATTCTACTTAGTTTAAGTATGCCTATCCAAGCAAAAGAAGATTGTGTATTGGTTTTAGGACAGTATCAGGACAGATTTGAGACAATTATGGTGAATATATATGATATGGATACATATTCTGCTAGAGTGATTTCGATCCCTCCCGGAGCTGTTTTTCAAGATGGTTCTCCGATCCTGAAAAAGCCCCTTCACCTTGCACTAAAAGAAGATGGTGTGGAAAAAGTAAAATCTGCATTGGCAGAATATTTAAATCTTAAGATTTCTAATTATATGATAGTTGATTATGCAGGGGCTAAGGGGGTAGTTGATGCTATGGGTGGGGTAGATTTTGAATTACCTGAACCTATAGAGATTCCTGAAATTGATGATGAACCGTATCTTTACTTACAAGCAGGGAAACATACTTTTGGTGGAGAGACTGCTCGTCGTTTTTTACGATATCGACCAGAGAATTTAAATGGATCAGGAGAATTAAAAGTAATCCTACTTCAACAGAGATTTTTAGATACTATGATTCGTCAATTAACTCAAAATAAATGGAATATTATCTCTGTAGCATTAAAATTACCGAAAATGCTTAAAACTAATATGGGTGTTATGAAGATTCTTGATCTAGGTTTTGCGGCAATAGGAATGAAACCAGAAAATCTTCTGGTAGAGTTTAAGGTGATTCCCGGTCAATTTATTCAGGTAAATGGTGAGTATCAGTACCAGATCAAGGAACAAAAAAATTATCGTGAGTTAAGTACAGATTTAGACCAGTAAGAAAGGAGAAAGTTTTATGGAATATATGGAAAGATATAACCAATGGTTAATGAGTGACTATATCGATGATGAAACTAAACAGGAACTTTTGAAGATCAAAGATGATCCTGATGAGATTAAAGAATGTTTTTATAGTGATCTGGAGTTTGGGACTGGGGGGCTTAGGGGAGTGATTGGCCTGGGAACAAACCGCATGAATAAATACACTGTTCGAAAAACTACTCAGGGTTTAGCTAACTTTATCCTTAAATCAGGAGATGAAGCAGTTCAACGTGGAGTTGCTATAGCATATGATTCCAGACATTTTTCCAGAGAATTTGCTGAAGAGACTGCACTAGTTTTGAATGGAAATGGAATCAAGACATTTATCTTTGATGCATTAGCTCCTACACCTTTACTCTCTTTTGCTGTAAGGGAGCTGAACGCCATTGCTGGGGTTGTCATCACTGCATCACATAATCCCTCTCAATATAACGGTTATAAGGTTTATTGGGCCGATGGGGGCCAGCTAACGCCAAAGAGAGCAACATTAGTAATCGACGAGGTTAAGAAGATAACAGATTTCAATCAGATCAAGACTATCTCTCGAGATGAAGCAGAAAAACGAAATTTATTTCAAACTATAGATAAAAGCATTGAAGATAAGTTTGTGGAAGCAATAAAAAAGATATCTTTTATTGATGAAGACTTTAAAAAGACTGTTGAAGATCTAAAAATCATTTATACACCTATACATGGAGCTGGCAATATTCCTGTTCGTCGAGTGTTGAAAGAAATGGGCTTTCGTAATGTCCAAGTGGTCTCTGAGCAAGAACTGCCTGATCCTAATTTTTCAACAGTTGCCTATCCAAATCCTGAAGAGAAAGAAGCTTTTAATCTAGCCATTGAGATGGCAAAAACTACGAAACCAGATCTGATTTTGGGAACAGATCCAGACTGTGATCGAATTGGAGTTGTTGAGCAAAAACAAGATGGCGAATATGTTGTCTTTACTGGAAATCAGATAGGGGTATTATTAACTGAATACATATTATCACAGGCTGAAAAACATAACAAACTTCCTGCCAATGGTGCGATTATAAAAACTATTGTTACCACTGATATGGTCCATAAAATTGGAGATAGATACAAAGTTAAGGTTTTAGATACTTTAACTGGCTTTAAATTCATAGGTGAGAAGATAAAAGAGTTTGAAGAAACTGGGGAGTATGAATATTTATTTGGATTTGAAGAAAGTTATGGTTATCTTGTTGGAACTCATGCCCGTGATAAAGATGCAGTAGTCGCTGCCGCTATGATTGCAGAGATGGCTGCTTATTATAAATCTAAAGGGATCAGTTTATATGAACAGCTTATGCGGCTAATGAATGAATATGGATATTACGTGGAAGGTTTAAAATCTATCAAATTAGAAGGAATTGCTGGTCAGGAAAAGATTCGGCAGATTTTAGAGAAACTCAGAGAAACAACTCCAACTAATATTGGAGAACGTAAAGTAGTCAGTGTAGAAGATTATCTGATACAGAAACGTCATGATCTTACTACTGGAGAAACGACTTCACTTGATTTACCTAAATCCAATGTTTTAAAGTTTATACTTGACGATCAAAGTGGATTTACAATCCGCCCATCTGGAACAGAACCTAAGATTAAAATTTATTTCTCTTTTGTAGGAAAAAATTCTTGCATGGCAAAAGAAGGGTTGGAAGAATTACAAAGAGAAGTATTGAAATTAATTGAAATTTAAAAAAGGAGCGATGAAAATGTTAGGAAAAAGTATTAATGAAATTAATATTAATGATAAAGCGATGTTTTCAAAGACGATTACTGAGCATGATGTATATACTTTTGCAGGAGTTACAGGTGATTTAAACCCAGCTCATATCAATGAAATTCATGCTGAAAAAAGTTTCTTCAAAAAAAGAATAGCCCATGGAATATTAGGAGCAGGTTTAATTTCAGCAGTTTTAGGAATGCAATTACCCGGGCCAGGAACTCTTTACTTAAGCCAAAACCTAAAGTTTCTTGCACCTGTTTATTTTGGAGATACTGTAACTGCTGAAGTTGAAGTAATCGAAAAAATAGAAGAAAAAAATCGTATAAAACTTTCAACAATCTGCAAAAATCAAGATGGAAAAATTGTAATCGAAGGTGAAGCATTAGTTATGCCTCCCAAAAAATAGTTAAGGAAAAAAAGGGGCTGGACTTAATGATCAGAATAGAAAAATACAAAGTTTCAGCTTTACTTATCTTTGCTCTTATTTTACTCTTCATTTCCTGTGGAGATGCTGATGCACTTAGCTATCAATTGTCAATAAATAAGATATTTTTCTCTGAAGATGAAGGATATAGTTGGAATGCGCGACTGGACTTAGTTCCTAATCAAGGCTTTTATCTGGATGGATTACAGATTGGCGATTTTTATGATCAATGGGGAGCAGGGATTGAATTTCTCCTCTTTGATCATCCCAAATTTGCAACCTGGGGTTTTGTTGGAGTAGAAAAATACAAGCTCAATAGGACACATAATTCTTTTTTTAAGACAGGGATGCACATAGAGTTTCCTGTTTCATCTGCTAGATTCGCCTTAAAGGGAGAGCTGGTGATAGATGATATGATTGGGATTTTTCCACGTTATCAAATAGAAACCTGGCTTCCTAAATATTTTATTAATTTAGGTGTAGGTAATCTTTTTGGAAATGAAGATGGTTATGCTTTCTGGGTTGGAATTCGTTTATAAAGTAGGTGGCATTTGATGCTAAAAAATTATAAAAAATTTGGACTAATTTTAATAATAATTTCTTTATTGCTTAGCGGTTGTACATCATCTGGGCTTTATATTTTTACATCATGGTTTGCTGGAGAAGTACGAGAGAGTTCAGTTCTTCATCAACCGATTATGGGTGTCAAGGTCTTGAATACCGAAGGTGACCTTCTCGGCGAGACTGATGAACACGGCCTTTTTTTGGTTAAAACTTCTGTTGATAATGGGGTAGCAAAACTTATTTTCCAACATCCTAATTATGAAGATAGTATTATAGAACAGTTTGTAGATGGTAGTAAAAGCCAGACGGTTCAACTTTCACCATTAGAGTTAAATCCAGCAGGAGGGCTTATAACTGGTCAAGTAATTCGTGAAATTAACTTATCTGAATCTCTTCCTCAAAATAGTTTCAAAAGCCTTCAAGTAAATGAAAAAGCTTTAGAGGAACAAATTATTGAGGGAGAATATAATCTTATAACTCAAAAAGGAGAAAAATGGGTTCAAGAAAAACTATCTGGTAAGGGTAGAATTCTCTATGCTTCAGATTCAGGTTTTTACGCAATTATTCTGGATTCTGATGTTGATGCTGAGAGATGGGTTGAAGAATTAACCCTAACAGGTGAAGTCGAATATATTGCACTAAATAGCATGGTTCAAATGATGGGTCAGGAGTATGGAGATTCTGATTGGGAATGGGCTGATCTTTGGAATATGCAGATGATGGATATTAATTTGGCCTGGCAGCACTCTACCGGAAGTGGGGTAGTGGTTGCTGTTTTGGATACTCTATATACCTCTTTACATCCTGATCTTTTACCAAATCTGTTGCCTGCATTAGATACGACAGGTAATAATAAAGAAAATGAACTGTTAAATCGACATGGCTTACATGTGGCAGGTATTATCGGAGCTTTAGCTAATAGGCAAGGGGTAGTAGGAATTGCTCCTGATGTATCTATTTTACCGATTCGAGTTTTTAATGTGCTGGAGAATTCATCAATAGCATATATAGTAGAAGCATTAGATTTGGCGATTGAGAATCAAGTTGACGTTATAAATATGAGTTTTGGTACTGCTAATGATGACTTCGTGCTACATGAGGCAATTAAAAGGGCTTATGAAGCAGGGATTGTCTTAGTTGGCGCCTCAGGGAATTATGGGTATGACAGCCTCCTATATCCAGCGGCCTACCCTGAAGTGATCGCTGTGGGCGCTGTAGGGCCTGATGGTGAGCGTGCTTACTATTCTCAGTATGGCCTAGGATTAGAGTTAATGGCACCAGGAGGTAACGTTAGACTTGGAAACGAGGCTCAGATACTTAGTACAGGTTGGGAGCGGGAAGCAGAAGATTATGCTTATGTTTACCAACAGGGGACATCTATGGCTGCTCCTCATGTAAGTGGTATAGCGGCTTTATTAGTAGCTTACGGAATAAATGATCCAGATTATCTTAGATTAGTATTAAGAGATACTGCACGGGATCTGGGTACACAAGGATATGATCTCAGCACCGGATATGGTCTTGTAGACCCATATATGGCATTAGATAGATTTCAGCATACTTATGTATTCTTTGGTTCAATCGAAGATGGTTCAGCTCAGTTGAGAAGCCCTGTGATACAGGTTGCAGTGAATGGAGAGTATAATCTTTCAGGTGTTCACACAGGAACCGGGAGAGTGATTGGGTGGATTGATGTGAATCATAATTTGATCATTGATTCAGGGGATTATTTCGGAGAATCTGAAGAATTTATGGTTACATCTGATGTGGATATGATTTCAGAGATAGATATTCAAGTAAAATTTATTGAAGGTGATTTTCATGCAATTAATATAGGTGTGGCTTTTTAGTGAAAATCTCTATTGCTAACAATAGCAATAGAGATTTTTTGTTATAAATTAATCTAAAAAACTTGATTTTTCTAGCATCTAAACCTTGCTTGAAAATTATCAAAATATGAAATATACTTACAATAAGACGAATACAATAAATTCGGGATTCAAAAAGAATTGATGCGCTTATGAGGAGGACTGAGAATAATGATCTCTAATATAGTTTTTGATTTGGGAAATGTTTTGTTAAATTTTAAGCCTAAAGAATACTTAGCAGATAATTTTTCGGATGCTGATCTAGTCGAAGAACTGTACCAACAGATATTTTGCTCAGCAGAATGGCTTGAACTTGATCGTGGTACACTTTCAATCGAAGAAGTAATTAGAATAATTGGTCAGCGACATCCTGAAAATTTGAAAGCTATCGAAAAAGTTTTATTCAATTGGGAAGAATTGCTGACTCCTATCGAAAGTTCTGTTGAGATTTTGTGTGAGCTGAAAGAGAAGGGTTATAAGATATATGCTTTGTCAAATTTTCACCTTAAGGCTTTTCATGAAGTATCTGAGAGATATGACTTTTTTAAGTTATTTAATGGAAAAGTTATTTCTTCAAAGATAAAACTTTTAAAACCAGAACCAGAAATTTATCAGTATTTGATTAATGAACATGGAATTGAACCAGAAGAGACTATTTTTATTGATGACTCTAAGGAAAATATTGAAGCAGCTAAGAAATTTGGGATTAAAACAATCCATTTTACAGCTTCAACTGATTTGAAGAAGGAATTAGAAAAATACAACATAGCAGGTATGGTATGAATATATTAGTAACTGGTGGGGCAGGTTTTATTGGTTCTAACATTGTTGACGAACTTATTGAGTTAGGGAAAAAAGTAGTAGTTATAGATAACCTTTCTACTGGAAAACTTGAAAATTTAAATCCAAAGGCAAAATTTTATCAGATGGATATTCTCTCTTCTGATATTCAAGAGGTATTTAAAACTGAAAAGATTACACATGTTATTCATCATGCAGCACAGATTGATGTGCGGCGTTCGATGCAGGAACCAGTATTTGATGGGCAAAATAATATTTTGGGTACCATTAATTTATTGGAAACCTGCCGTAAGCATAATGTGGAAAAGATTATTTATGCTTCTTCAGCAGCAGTTTATGGTGAACCTGATTATTTACCGATACTTGAAGATAATCCTATAAAAGCTATGTCTGCATATGGGGTGAGTAAACACACTCCAGAGCATTACATTAGGATGTATAGCTCTATATATGGCTTAAAATATACTATTCTTCGCTATGCCAATGTTTATGGGCCAAGACAGGATGCAAAAGGGGAAGGTGGAGTTATCTCTATCTTTATTGATAAAGTTCTTGCTGGAGAGTCTGCTATTGTCTTTGGAGATGGAGAGCAAACAAGAGATTTTATCTTTGTTAAAGATATAGTTAATGCAAACATACAGGCTCTTACCAAAGGTGATAATCAACTTGTGAACATTAGTTGCAACCGTCAGGATAGTGTGAATCGTTTGCTTCAAGTTTTAGAAGATATAATGGGATTTTCTATTCAAACAGTATATGCTAAAGAACGTGAGGGAGAAATTCGAGATAGTTATCTGGACAATAAAAAAGCGAAGAAAGTAATGGGCTGGAGTCCTGAGTATGATCTCTATAGAGGATTAAAAGAAACTATTGAGTACTATCAACACAAAAAATAAGGCTGTCAAAATGACAGCCTTTATTTATATACATCAACTTCAGTATCATGAAGATAAAATAACCGATCTTCACCAACCATAAGTTGAACTTTTACCCCAGAACTACTACTTTCCCAGAGTGGATTTCCAAACTCTAAATCATAAATTCGAATACCATTCCAACTATTGAGAATGATGATTCCATTCCCTACCCCCGCGATTTCAGTGGCAGGAAAATCTAATTCCTTCTCCCAATAGAGATAACCTGATTTAGCATCGAAAAGATACATCCTGCTTTTTTTCGATTGTGTAAAGAGGGCTAAAACTTTTCCTTGTATCAATTTTGGAGTATGGGCTGTTGCAGAAGAACCTGCAAATTTACCTTTATAACTCCACATATTGCTTCCATCAACTGAATTGATAGCAAGTATTTGATCATAATCATCATTATAGGTAAGGAAATTGAGAATTCTTGTGGATGTTATATTAAAGTTAGGACTAATCATTTTTTTATAAACTAAACTTTGTCGGTTTAGATCTAAAGAATAAAGATAACCACTTGAATCGCCAAAATAGATTTGATCTCCAGCGATAGTAGGTTGACTCAAGAAAAAGCCATCTGTCCGATATTGCCAGAGTAAGTTACCTTTTTTAGTTCCCAGAGCTAATAATTTACCTCGCTGAGTGGTGAGATAAATTGCATCTTTTGTAATAGCAGCTGTTTGATAGATGGTGTCTTCAGGAGTATACTTCCAGTGAACCCATCCATATTTTAGATTGAAAACAATAACTTCTTCTTTTGTGATAGCAACTCCCCAATCTCCATTAGTTGATAATGGAGCAGTTAATCGTCCGGATAAATCCATTTTCCACATAATATGCTTGCTTTTAGCATGAACAGCAACTAAGTAATGTTCTTTACCTCTGACTGGAATCACTAAAATTTGATCATAGTATAAGCCACCTGATTGGATTGGATCAGGGATTGTGTAGGTATCTCTGATAACTAGATCTTTTACATGAAGACGAACTACATCAAGGGTTCCTTCAAATTCAGCCCACCATCTGGCATCAGAACTGACTTCTGCTGAGATTGTGATGAAATAAGTTCCCTTTGATTCTTTCTCCTCAATTATTTCATAGGAGAGGAGATTTCCCCAGGTCTGGCTCATTACAACATCTTTAGTGATAGTTAAGTTCTCCATCACCGTAAATGCGGTTATCCTAACCCCTAGAGCCTGTTCCATGGCATTTCGAAAGGCATCCATTAAAGCTTCTTCTTTTGCAATTCCCTTATTTGTTGAGATTGGGGCAAGGCCTGTGGCACTTATTTGAATTTTTTCTTCTTTCTTTTTAGAGACGGCTAAGGATATTGGTGAAATGAGAATACATATAACTATTATTGCAATTAGTAAAAACCATTTATTTTTATGATTCATTAGTTTTACCTCCAGTGATTATGAGGATTTTTGACATTAAAAATATATCTGTATCTCCTAATTGAGAAAGAATTGTTTGTCCATCTTCTTGCGTAATGTAGATGATGAGATTGTATATTGAATTTAAATTTTGAGCACTGATAATGAGTGGATTTTCTCCAGCTCGTGGATCTGATAAGGCATCTGTGTGGCTTAATTTTAAAATTGATTCTTCACCAGTATAAGGTGCTCGGTCAGGAGAAAAGATGAGCTTATCATCTAAATCTCTAATTTGTAAAAGTTCAATGGTTGTGATTTTAAATTGTTGAGCATCAATAATTAAACTGGTGTACTGATTTTTTTTATCAGTTTGTTCTGTGCTTTCATCTGAAGCAGGGGAAGAAGCATATATTGTTTTGAGTGGTTCAAAACTAACTTTAAGCTGAATATGATATATTCCTTCCTGTAAGTATTCCTCATTAGGAACAACTTGCGCTCCCTGTAAAATTCCTTCAACATGTGTGCGGACTTCATCATCAATCATCAGATTTTTTAGAGATGTTTGACCGTTTATTTCTAAACCTGCGATAATTTCTAGTAGATTCCGCTGGGCATCAACTTTTGCGGCTAGTCGTGCTAAAGCAATAGCTTGAGATTGATTAGCAATATCTTCTCTGACGACTCCCATCCCTTCAGCTATTATGTATCCTTCGGTAAAATTAACCTCTGGAAGTGAATTTGCTTCGGCGAAAGTCAGGTTAGAAAACAAAAGAATAAAAAGTAATAAAAATGGAATTTTATTTTTCAAAATTTGGCCTCCTTTCAATAGACGAATATTAATAAATTTCGTCGTTATTACTCTGATTTCCTGCCATAGTCTTTGAGAATTTATCTACTTGCAAAAAAGAAAGCGAAATGCTAAAATTACTTAGAACCTTGAAGATGGGGAGGATTTTGATATATATGAAGAAATCTATAGTGATCGGTGTATCAGGAGGCTCGGGATCTGGCAAGACAACTGTAGCAGAAAATTTGGTCAAACGTATTGGTGAGGATATTCTTTTAATCAAACAAGATTTTTACTATAAAGAAAATAGTAATCTTTCCTTTGAGGAGAGGGAAAAATTGAACTATGATTGTCCAGATGCTTTTGATACAGAACTTTTGATTGAACAGATTTCTAAGTTAGTTCAGGGTGAAGTCGTTGATCAACCCCGATATGATTTTACTGTTCATAATCGAATGCCTGAACGAGTAAAAGTAGAATCACGGCCGATAATTTTGATTGAGGGGATACTGATTTTACATGACCCGAGATTGCGTGATTTAATGGATATTAAGGTATTTGTAGATGCTGATTCAGATATTCGATTGCTAAGACGTGTATTAAGAGATACGAAAGAGCGAGGACGTACGATAGAATCTATTTCAGAGCAGTATCTAGAGACAGTCCGTCCGATGTATGAGAAATATATTCATCCGACGAAGAAATATGCAGATATTATAGTGCCTAGGGGTGGATTTAATGAGGTGGCTATTGATATATTGGAGTCAAGGATAAGGAGTTATTTGAGAGTTGAGGTGTGACCAGAACTTTTTTAACGGTATAAGCAGGGAAAAACGCAGAAGGGGAGAAAATATTAAAAAAAGGAGGCGAATTGCGATGGAACTCAAAAATTGCAAAGAGTGTAGAAAAGTATTTGTTCATCCTGTCCGTGAGATTTGCCAGGACTGTTTTGAACAAGAAGATAAAGATTTTGAAAAAGTGAGGGAATTTCTTCAAGATGCGTCAACTTCTTCGATTGAGGAAATTCATGAACATACAGAAGTAAAAACAAAGAAAATTATGAAATTTGTTCGACAAGGTAGGTTAAATCGAGCTGGTTTAAAAGTTAAAGTATATGCAAATTGTCAAGGATGTGGAGAGCCAGTAGATGGAGATGAAGAATATTGTCCAGCTTGTAAAGATCGAATGATAAAAGGTTTACAGAGTGATGAATCAGTACAACAAGGTAATATAGGTGGATCTAAGGGAAGAAAGATGTTTACAGCTAACCGGAGAAAAGGAAGATAATTTATATCTAGACTTTTTAGCAAGAATAATAGAGCAATACTGAGATAACCTGACTTAATTTAGAGTCAGGGATTTTTTTTTATGTTAATGAAACTTAATTAAAATCCGATGATAGGAGTAAGGCTAGTATTAATTTGATGGTGGTGATTCGGATGAAAATTTCTGGAAGCAAGTTTCAACAGATAACAAAAATATATCAAAAGAATAAACCTCAACATTCTGGGAGAACTGACTCTACTAAAGGTGATCAGGCTCATGTTTCTCGTGAAGCAAGAGAGCTTGGAAGAATTCAGGAGATATTAGCTCAAACTCCTGATATTCGTGCTGAAAAGGTAGAAAAGTTGAAAATGGCTATTCAACTGGGCACTTATGAAGTAAAAGGCGAAAAGATTGCAGAAAAAATGCTCGAGGGTTATTTTGTTGATCGTATTATTGGTTAGTTTCTGTCTTCAAAGAGGAGGATCCGTAGAATGAACCATTTAAATGAACTTTTGCGAGTTTTAGCCGTTGAACAGGGTCTCTACGAGGAACTGGCTGTGTGGGCTCAGAAAAAGCAAGAAGTTATTATTGCAAATGATATAGATGAACTTGCCAAATGTTTAAAAGAGGAACAAGAATTAATTGAGAAGATTGAGACTGTTGAAAAAGAACGACGTCAATCAATATTGGGATTAAGTACTGTTTTAAATATTTCTGAGAAAGAACTTTCTTTTTCAAAAATTAGAGATTTTATCGATGAGCGTTCTAAGGAAAAACTTGAACAATTTCGAATTAGTCTGTTACAAACTTTAGAAAAATTGAATAAAACTAATGATACCAATAAAATGTTGATAGAGGAAGCAATGCATATAAATGACTTTACAATCCGTACCTTGACTTTGGCAACATCTCCTTCTTCTTCTACTTATGGTAGAAAGGGAGTAGATGATAAGAAGTCACAACATTTAATCGATAAACGTGTGTAAAGAACGGAGGTAGGAAATATGAGTGGAATGATGGGTTTAAATATAGGGGTTAATGCATTGAAGGCACATCGTCGTGCGTTAGATGTTACTGCTCATAACATAGCTAATGCTAATACAGAAGGTTACACTAGGCAGCGTGCAGTATTGTCTACTACAATTCCTTATACGCTTCCATCCATGAATAATCGTAAGGAAGCAGGCCAGGTTGGAACAGGAGTAGAGGTTAGTCAGATTTTGAGATTACGGAATGCATTTGTTGATAAACGTTTACATGATAACACCTCTTCTAAAAGTGAGTGGGAACAACGTAGTAATGCATTAAATGAGATCGAGTTGATTTTTGGTGAGCCATCAGACGCAGGTTTAAGAAGTTCTTTGGATAACTTTTGGAGTTCTCTTCAAGAGTTGCAAAATAGTCCTGAAAATTCTGCTGTTCGAGCCGCAGTACGTCAGAGTGCAGCATCATTGACAGATATTTTTTCTTCGTTACGTGGTCAGTTAAATGATTTTAGGTGGTCATTAGATGGTCATATTAAGAATAAGGTTGGAGAAATAAACTCTATTTCTCACCGAATTGCTGATCTAAATCAGCAAATCTCTCAAGCATCCAGTAAAGGTGACAGTCCTAATGATCTTTTGGATAAACGAGACCTTTTAATTGATGAACTTTCAAAGATTGTGGATATTGAAGTTTATGTTGATTCTCGTTCTAAAGCAAATGTAATGATTGGTGGATATAGTCTCGTTTCGGGTAATACTTATAATGAACTTGAGATTCATTCTAATTCAAATAGAGACGGCTTAGTGGATATAAAATGGGCTAAAAGTGGTGAATATTTAAAGGTTCAAAGTGGAGAGATTGCCGGACTCCTTGATGCCAGAGATAACAAGGTGGCTTATTATGTAAATGAGTTAGATACCATGGCACAGGTCTTTATTGCAAAATTTAATACAATTCATCAAAAAGGTTATGGTTTAGATAATAGTACAGGAATTTCTTTTTTTGAGGGAACTAATGCATCCAATATTAAAGTAAGTGATGCTATTATGGACGAGATTAATGGTCTAAATAAAATCGCTGCAGCATCTCAATTAGATAGTGTTGGTGATGGTAGTAATGCTCTTAATTTAAGCCAGGTAATGCAAAATGGAGTCTTAAATGGCAATAATTCAACAATGGGCGATTATTGGGGAGGAATTATTAGTTCATTGGGTATTGATACTCAACGTTCTAAAGGGATGACAGATAATTTTGATTCTATAACTCAACAACTTGAACAACAGCGAGCTTCACTTTCAGGTGTTTCTCTAGATGAAGAGATGGCAAACATAATAGTATTTCAACAAGCATATAATGCTGCGGCAAAATTAATTCAAACTCAGTCGGAAATGATGGATGTTTTGAATGGAATATTAAGGTAGGGGGTGGAATAAATGCGCTTAACAAGTAATATGATGGTGAAAAATTTGATGCGTAACTTGAATAATAATTATAAAAAAATGGATCGATTAAGCAATGAACTTTCTACAGGTAGGAAGATTATGCAACCTTCTGATGATCCAGTAGCTTCGTTACGTAGTATGCAATTACAAACGGTTATTCATCAAAATGAGCAATATATAAAAAATATTGATCAAGCAATTGACTGGATTGATACTTCTGAATCTGCTTTAGATGAGGTAAATTCAGTATTACTTAGAGGTCGCGAATTGGCAATTTACGGGGCTAGTGATACTTTGGATCAAGAGCAACGGGATTCGATTCGTCTGGAAATAGAGCAATTGGCTGAGCATCTGGTGCAGATTTCTAATACTTCTATTGGTGGACGTTTTGTATTTTCAGGACATAAGACTACAACAAAACCTTATGCTGATTATAACTCTGCATATCAAGGTGATATTAATCATTTAGGTGTAGAAATTAGTAAAAGTGTTTCTATAGATTATAGTATTCCAGGAAATTCAGTTTTTGATCAAGCTTTTGATGCTATGAGAGATATGATCAATGATTTATCAACGGGTAATATAACTAATCTTTCTACTACCACTCTAAATAAAATCGATGAGGCAAGTGATATATCTCTTGCAATGCGTTCTCATTTGGGATCTAAGGTGAAACGTTTAGAGTTGGCCAAAAATCGGTTTGAAGATGCAAATATAAAGCATACCCAACTTTTAACAGAACTCGAAAATGTAGATATTGCTGAAACGATTATGAATTTTAAAAATGAAGAAAACGTGTATCGTGCATCTTTGAGTGTAGGAGCGCGTGTTATTCAACCATCTTTAATTGACTTTTTAAAGTAGGGTGATGAAATGGATATTAAAATTACTCAACAACCTGCTATATTGGGATTGAATATTAAATCTCCAGAAACCAGTATTCAAAAGAAAGATGCTGTAGCTAAACATAATCCTGCTAGTAGTAAAGTACAGATTCAACGGAATAAAGGTACTGTAAAGGTTAACAATGATGCGGCTCGTCAGGGGATAGGTATTTATGATTCTGGCCCATTTATGAAGCGGATGGCTGATAAAGGTCAGCAGATTGCCTTTGAAGGAATAGCTCGTAGAGTAAGTGAGGGGCATCAGATGTCTGATATTCATAAAAACGGATTTATATTGCCTAAAATAATGGCTAATGCTGCATGGGATGGAACTAAATCTGTTGGAATTAAGCTAAAACCATCAGCAGATGTTCAAGGTCAGCCTGGTTCAACGAAGATAGATTTTAAGATACAACCTTTTAAGATGGATGCATCTTCTTCTGAGTTTAAGGTAGACTTAAATTGGGGTAAGGTAGGTAAATATTTGGAACAGAAAAATTATATAGATATCGAATGGACAGGAAGTTTAATTGATCTTGTTAGGTAAGTGAAAATGGAGCAATAAAATAGTAGTTAAAATCATAGACAATTATAGCTATATGTGGACACAAATATTTAGCTATAAGCTGTTTTATTGCTTTCAAGCCAGAGTGAATGTGAATTGCGAAAGTAGCTTTGCATGATGAACTAGGTTAGTATGAAAGGTAAAGACATACCCATGAGTGTATCCATCAGCTTATGGCTCTATGAGTATTGAGGAAGACCGACTTCTAGTGTCCTGAAGTCAAACACCGAAAATACATATTCTTCATATTGACGTTGGCAAGAAGGGAAATTCCCATACTTAGGAGGGTTGTCAGAAATGACAGAATACAGCTTTGTTTTTGATAGTAAGGGTAAAAAACTTAGTCCTACTAAGGCCAATAAGGGTTGGTACCTAATTAGAAAGAAAAGAGCTGTATTAGTAGATAAATATCCTATGGTGATACAACTTACAAAAGAAGTTAAAGACGAAGAAGAAGATGAATCTCAGTTTGTTGTAGGTATTGATGATGGTAGTAAACATGTAGGTATCGGGATTGTTCAAAAATGTAAAACCAAAAATAAGCCAGTGTTTAAAGGTACTATAGAACTTAGGCAAGATGTATCACATCTTATGACAGTTAGAGCTGGATATAGGAGACATCGTAGATATCATAAAGGATATCGACCTAAAAGATTTGATAATAGATCTAGTAGTCGAAGAAAAAATAGAATTGCACCTTCCATAAAGCAAAAGAAAGATAGTATTTTAAGAGTGTTAAATAGATTAAAAAAATATATAAATATCAATGAAATACATTTGGAGGATGTAGCAATAGATATAAGAGCATTACAGGAAGGGAAAAAACTATATAAATGCCAATATCAAAAATCGAATAGACTTGATGAAAATTTAAGAAAAGCTGCGATCTTAAGAGATAATAATACCTGTCAAATGTGTTATAAAACAAACTGTAAAATAGAAGTTCATCATATAATTCCAAAGAGGTTAAAAGGTGATAATAGCATTTATAACTTAATCTCTTTATGTGAAGAATGTCATGAAAAAGTTACAGGAGATGAACTTAAATATAAAGAAAATTTACAGGCTAAAATTAATGGAAAACAACTATCTTTTCATATAGCTCAACATGTTATGCAAGGCAAAAATTATTTAAGAGAAGGTTTCAAAAAAATTGCTCCCCTTAAACTTACTAATGGAGGAGATACTGCAAATAAAAGAATTGAATTAGATATTGAAAAAACACATGCAAATGATGCTTTAGTTATTACAGAATTAAGCATAGAAAAAGAACAATGCAATATAAAAGAGTGGAAAATAAAACCACAAAGAAAAAAATCAAAATCAAAAATGGATGAATTAGCAGGATTTAAGCATAGAGATTTAGTTAAATACACTAAAAGAAATGGGGATGCCTATATAGGTTATATTACTGCTATGTATCCTCAAAGAAACTGTGTTAATATAACTACTTTGGAGGGCAAATCTTTAAAAAAATATGGGATTAATAGATTAAAATTACTTTGGAGGTTTAGTAAAATTTATTGGTTCTAATTAGACTATATGTCTATGTTTTTATATGTTTTGAGAAGGAGGCAATCTCAATGGAAGATAAGATAGGAATCATGATCATTGATGATATTAAAGAAACCTGTGATAATATAGCCAGACTCATTAGTCTAGAGGAGGATTTAGTGGTAGTCGGGCAAGCACAGGATGCGGAAAGTGGAATTGAAATAGCAAAACAGCTTAGGCCTGATATTATTTTGTTGGATATTAATTTGCCTGGTATGGATGGATTAAAAGCGGCTGAAATTTTGTCTCTAGAATTACCAGCAACAGGAATTATTATAATTTCAGTTCAAGAAGAACATTACTATATGCAGCAGGCGATGACTGCTGGTGCTAGAGGGTATTTAATGAAGCCTTTCAGTCAAGCAGATATGATAAAAGCCATTCGCCGGATTTATTCTTCAGAACAGAAGAGGCGTAATTTTTACGATACAGTAAAAGAAGTACGGAATCGTAAAGGTGAAGTGATTGTAATTTTTAGTGGTAAAGGGGGAGTAGGTAAGACTACGATTTCAGTAAATCTCGCTATTGCTCTTGCTCAATTGACAGGTGAAGAAGTTGTAATTCTTGATTTGGATTTACAGTTTGGCGATGTTTCGTTGTTAATGGATTTAAATGCAAACCTGACAATTACAGATCTAGCTCAGGAGATTGACACTATTGATGAGAATGGATTAGAAAATTATCTTTTACTTCATAAAAGCGGAGTGAAGATTTTATCAGCTCCTTTAAGACCTGAAGAATCAGAATTGATTAAAGATAATTATATAAGTAAAATTATTGAGTTATTACAGAAGAAATATCGATTTGTTCTTATTGATACAGAACCTACTTTTCAAGAGGTTAATCTGACTGCAATGGATCTTTCGGATAAAATTTTCTTAATTTCTTTATTAGAACTTGCTACGATTAAAAATTTGCATCTAAGTTTACAGGTGATGGAAGAACTTAAATATCCGATGGAAAAAATTCATTTGATTTTAAATCGTTTTGATTCTGAATACGGTTTGAGTATGAAAGATTTAGAGAAAACGCTTAATTTAGCTGTTAAAGCAAAAATCCCTAGTGATGGAGGGGTGGCAGTAAGAGCTTTAAATACTGGAGAACCTTTTGTTCTTTCCAATCCAAAAGCTACTATTTCCCGGGCAATCTTTGATCTTGCTCGTTTTGTTGTTCCTAATATAACCGAGAAAGATCATAAAGATAGTTTGTTTCAAAAAATGAAAAAATTATTTAAAAAATAACTTGAGGAGGAGAGCTGATTATGTCCTTACTGGGACGATTGAGCAAAGAGAAGCGCGAGTCTAAAATTCAGGATGATCAGAAACAGCAGGGGACAAAGGCATTGGGACAGAGAAAAAAGACTAGTCGCGAGATGGTGAGAGACCCTTTTCGAGAAGTCAAAGAAAAGATTCATCAATTACTTGTTAAGGAGATTGATGAATCCCTTTTAAATGATGATAGTGAAGAAGGGCAGCGAAATTTAAAGGGAGAAGTAAATCGGATTTGTCAGGAATTTTTCTGCCAAGAAAGGCTATTAACTCCAGTTGAGAGACAGCAAGTAATACAGGATATTATTGATGAAGTAACAGGTTTTGGACCGATTAATCGCTTATTAAATGATGATGATGTTTCGGAAGTTATGGTAAATGGTTCTAATCAGGTTTATGTGGAACGTAAAGGAAAACTAGTCTTGACTGATGTAAAATTTAGGGATGATCTTCATGTGAAACATATTATTGATAAGATTGTTTCTCCAATAGGCCGAAGGATTGATGAGAGTATGCCAATGGTTGATGCCAGATTACCTGATGGTTCAAGGGTAAATGCTATTATTCCACCGTTAGCGCTGAATGGACCGACTTTGACGATTAGAAAATTTTTTAAAGATCCATTGACTGTAGATGATTTGATTCGTTTTGATTCATTTACCCCAGAGATTGCTATATTTTTAGAAGCCTGTGTAAAATCTAGATTAAATGTTGTAGTTTCTGGAGGTACAGGCTCTGGGAAAACCACATTGCTTAATGTGTTGTCTTCTTTTATTCCTTTTGATGAACGGATTGTAACCATCGAAGATGCAGCGGAACTGCAATTAGTCCAGGATCATATGGTTTCATTAGAGACTCGTCCTCCTAATATTGAAGGAAAAGGTGCTATAACCATTCGTGATTTGGTAAAAAACAGTTTGCGGATGAGACCAGATCGGGTTGTTATAGGAGAGGTACGGGGTGGAGAAGCTTTGGATATGTTGCAGGCAATGAATACTGGTCATGATGGGTCATTAACAACAGGACATGCTAATACACCTCGCGATATGCTCTCTAGGCTGGAAACAATGGTTTTGATGGCAGGGATGGACTTGCCGATTAGAGCGATTAGAGAGCAGATTGCATCAGCTGTAGATTTGATTGTCCAACAGAGTAGGTTAAAAGATGGAAGTAGAAAAGTAGTTAAAATTACAGAAGTTCAAGGGATGGAAGGAGATGTGATCATTTTACAGGATATCTTTGTTTTCCGCCAATATGGGATCGATGAAAATGGGAATGTTCTTGGTGAAATGAAACCAACAGGGATGAGGCCGAAATTTTATCAGAAATTTGATGAAATGGGGCTTAGTTTACCTATGAATTTATTCCAATCTTGAAATATGAGGGAGAGAGATAAATGGAAATATTGCTAGCAATATTGATATTTCTAACGATTACCTTTCTAATCTGGGGTCTGTACCTTTTCATAAGCAAAGATGAAGGTAAGATTGAGAAGCGACTTCAAACTCTTTCCCAGGATAGTGGGTTTGACGATAAAGAAAAAGTAAAACAAAGCTCTTCGAATGTACTATTCGAAGAAGTGAAAAACAGGCTTGAAAAAAAAACCTGGACTCAAAAATTAGAGAAGGAACTGGAAAAAGCCGATATTCCGATGAAAGGCTCAGAGATGGCTTTTCTTATTATAGTTTTGATTTTAATCGGAATCGTGTTCGGATGGTTGTTATGGGGTTTATTGGGTAGCCTTTTTGGGGGGCTTTTTGGTTATTTGTTCCCACCTTTATTCATCCGATTAAAACAGAAACGTCGTTTAAATCAATTTAATCAACAGATTAGTGATTGTTTGGTTTTGATATCAAATTCTTTGAAAGCAGGCTTTTCTTTTTTTCAAGCTATCGATTTAGTTGCTAAGGAGATGGGTGCACCTATTGCGAACGAGTTCAGTCGTGTTTTAAAGGAGATGAATTTGGGTTTCACAGTAGAAGAAACTTTAATGGATATGGTAGAAAGAGTTGGTAGTGATGATCTTGATATGGTAATTCATGCAGTTTTAATACAGCGTCAGGTGGGAGGTAATCTAGCTGAGGTGTTAGATAATATTGGATTTACAATCCGTGAGAGGATCAGAATTAAAGGAGAGATTAAAACATTAACAGCTCAAGGAAGAATGTCAGGATTTATAATAGCTCTTTTGCCAGTAGGATTATCTTTACTTTTAGCGACTATGAATCCTGGTTATTTTGAACTACTTTGGACAACAACATTGGGTAGAGTGTTTATTGCATTGGCAATTATTTTGGAATTTGTAGGTATTATAATCATTCGTAAAATCGTCAATGTTCGGATTTAACAACGTAGTTATTACATCGACTTTGAATATAGGAGGGAGGGCGTAGGATGGCTCTTTTTATTAGTGTGATAGTTTTTATGAGTGTTGTAGGTCTTTTCCTATTTATTAACAAATTATTTAGCAATCAGCAGGAGACTGTGGAAAAACGATTGATTCGTTATGCGGGAATGGGTAAAAAAGTTTCTCTTTATGAGGCTCAGATGGAGGAATCTTTTATCAAAAGAGTGGTATTGCCGTTTTTTAATTCTTTTACAACCAAAATTGTATCTTTAACACCTGAAAATTGGAAAAATCGCATGGACGATCAGCTCTCTAAAGCTGGAAACCCCTATGGGTTAACTATAGATCAATTTATTGTTATTCAACTTCTCGTTGTGGTAGCATTTCCTTTTATTATATTGATTCTTACGTTAGGACTTGGATTGGAGAAGGCAGTATTGTTAGCACTTATCGCTTCTTTAATCGGAATGATTTTACCTAATTATATTTTGCAAACTAAGATTCGGGAGCGTACGCTTAAAATACAGGAAGGTTTACCTGACCTTTTAGATCTTTTAACAGTAAGTGTAGAAGCGGGCCTTGGTTTTGATGCTTCATTAAGCAAGGTGATTGAAAAAAGTGAAGGTCCTTTGAGTTTTGAGTTTAAACTGTTATTGCAGGAGATTAGGATTGGAAGACCTCGGTTAGAAGCATTTCGCGAGTTAAGTAGACGGAGTAATACTCCTGATCTTAGTACATTCTGTTCAGCAATAATTCAGGCGGATCAGTTAGGGGTGGGTATCGGTAAAGTACTCAGAATTCAATCAGATCAGATGAGGTTAAAGCGCCGTCAACGAGCTGAAGAGGCTGCAATGAAAGCACCGATTAAGATGGTTTTCCCTCTGATTTTGTTGGTTTTTCCTGCATTGTTTTTAATTTTATTGGGGCCTGCTATGATCCGTTTAATAACTGTTTTTGGAGGGATGTAGGTGATGGGAAAATGGATTCAAATTCTCTGCTGCATCATTTTTATAGTTAGTGTAAGTGGTTTTGTGCAAGGAGCGATCCTATCAGGTGGGGTAATAGAGTCTGATACCCTCTTAACTGTCACCGAAAGTCCGTACTTGATCGAAGGAGATTTAACCATTGCTTCTGGAGCTATTTTATCTATTGAGCCAGGGGTAGAAGTGCGATTTAAAAAAATTAATCAGGATGAAGGAATCTCTAATCGGGCTGAATTGATAGTCGAAGGAAGTCTTAAAGCAGTGGGAACTATTAGTCACCCGATACTTTTTACTGCTGATATCCAGGAGATGGGCAGTTGGGGTGGAATTTATTTACAAAGTAGTGGAAGTCAGTTAGAATATGTTCAGATCGAATATGCTACTACAGGTATGACAATCAGTTCTTCAGGTGAGGTAAAAAACTCCTGGATTCAAAATAATCTAGAAACAGGAATTGAGGTAAAAGTAAACGCTACACTACTATTGGTTGGTAATGAGATAACTTACAATCGTGTAGGTTTATTGTTATATGGGGATGGAGAGATAACGGAAAACCGTTTTCATAGTAATAGTTATGGATTATTAGGGGTAGGCATTGCTAGTCATAATTTTCAGGGAAATAGTTTTGAAAGTAATAATTATGGAATTTATTTAGAGGGGATTGAACCCGGAAATCAGATTATAAATAATCTGATCAGTGGAAATGATTTTGGAATTTACGTCGATGGTGGTGTTCCACCTAGAGTTAATTATAATGACTTATATAATAATAGCCAATATGATTTTTATCATCAAGCTGAAGCCGATGCTGATGCACGTTTTAATTGGTGGGGAACTACAGATACATCTTTGATCGATGCTTATATTTTTGACCAAAACGATATATCTGCATCATACACATATGGGTATGTAGATTATAGTGATTATTTAGGAGTATCTGCTTTGGCGCCCACAGTGCTGAATTTGACTGCAATTCCTTGGGCTGTGAGTTCTGGTGAGATGACAGTTAAGGTGATTTTCAGTAAAGAGATGGATACTACTAAAAAACCTGATATTAGTTATGGACAATTTGATCCATTTTCTGCTTATATTGTTTCACCTATTCAAGGGAAATGGTTAAATTGGAATGAATATCAATTTGCAATAAATATTGATGAAAACTATTTAGAAGGACAATATCGCTTTCGGATTGTTGATGCTGTAAGTCAGGATGGACAGAAGTTAAAATCAAATATTTCGTATACTTTTTTTGTGGACAGGACGCCACCAACTGTATCCACTGGGATTGATTACTTTGCTTTTTCGCCTAATGGTGACGGAAAATTAGATTCGTTAGAAGCATCTCTTTTTTTTAACGAGATGGCTAAATTGACTTATACTATATATAAGGATCAGTCAGTGGTTTATGGTTCCATTATGGAATCAAATTTTCAAAAAGAAAAAGTATTAATTTGGGATGGAAAAGATAATAGTGGGAAATTAGTCACTGAGGGAGAATATGAGTTCCATTTAACCTTGCAGGATGAAGCAGGTAACGCGAACGAAACTGATTATATTATTCCTGTTTTATTGGATACATCACCACCGATTTTAGAATTAAATCCGATTCAAGGAATCCAGACTTCAGATTTATTGATTGGTGGTCGGATTGAAGATAATATTGATCTTATTACTGATCTTGCTTATCGCTCTAAGAATGCTACACAGTGGATAAATCTTACTCAAATAGAAGGTAATTTTATTAACGAATCTTTTTACACATGGAAGGTAACGGAAATTTTAGATGGCCTTTATGAACTTAAATTACAAGCTAAGGATGTAGCTGGAAATGAGAACGAGTTAGTTGTGGATGTAGATGTAGATGTGAATGACCCTGAAGTAAATCTGATTAGTCCTGAATCAGATGCTCATATTGCGGAGGAAGTGATTTTTGAAGGGGAAATTGATGATTATCATCTTAAAAAATGGAGTTTAGAATTTTATGTAGAGGGAGTCTGGAATTTATTAACTTCAGGCGTAAAAAAAATAGATGGAGAGATTTATCGTTTGGATGTGACTGGATATCCTGATGGTGAGTATCAGTTTCGTCTGGTAGCAGAAGATATAGTAGATAGAGTAACAACGATAGCTCAAAACTTAAGTGTAGATAATAGAACTTCACCAGAAGTTTTGGCTATTAGTGTGACACATCAGAAATTTTCTCCAAATGGTGATGGTATAAAAGATCAAGTAGATTTTATACTTAGCTTTAGTGAGGTTGTTGAGGGAAATCTTTCGATTTATGATAATCAAGGTCAGTTAATCCGCTTTTTACAGGGTAATGGTAAATTGATGGAATTTCACTGGGATGGAGATAAGGAAGATGGATCAATTGCAAATGATGGTTTGTATAATTATTCTTTAAATTATATCGATCAAGTAGGACATTCAGGGGTTGAAAAGAGTGGACAAATTTATCTTGATACAATTCCACCACTTTTAACGATTAATCCTTATGCTGAAGCGACTAATCAATCTATTTTAAGTCTCGAAGGAGAGGTTTCAGATTTTTATCAGTTATTGGTTAATGAAAGTAATATTGTAGTCCAGAATGGAAGTTTTTCTGCGCTATTAGATTTGCTGGAAGGGGAAAATTATTTTTCTGTAGTTGCTGAAGATATTGCAGGAAACCGTTCTGAGGAAGAAATCACTGTTGTCTGTGATTTAGTGCCTCCGGTTATTCATTTAGACTCATATAAAGAATTGACCAATCAGCCTCAGATTGAGATCAGTGGCTATATTGAAGAAGAGAATTTAGCTGATGGACGGGTTGTTTTGGTTAATGAACTTGGAAGTCAAGAAATGGAACTGTTTTTTGAAGATCAGCATTTTAATATAATTATAGACCTGACAGTGGGAGTTAATGAATTGACCATTAAGGTAGTTGATAAAGCGAGCAATGAAGCCCAATTAACAGCTACAGTAGAATATTTACCCTCGATTCCTGAAATTTATCTGATTCAACCAACGAATCTGTATCAGCCTAATGATACGGTTGAAGTCATTTTAAAAGTTTTAGATGGGAGTGAACCTTTAGATCCAGACTCCATTAGGGTAGAGTTAGATGGAGTGAGTAAATCTTACGATTGGGATGAGATTAATCATGAGGTGAAAGTAGAATTAACTGGGCTTGAAGAAGGCATTCATCTTTTGACATCTGAAGCCAAAAATATCAAAGGAGAGGCGGGAGGTGGTCTAAAGGTAAATCTAGAGGTTGATTTAACTGATCCTCTATTACAGATCAACACTCCTCTTTCGGGGGAAATATTAGATGGATGGGATGACCCGGCAATAATTGAAGGAATAGTAGAGGATGTGAATTTAGAAAGTTTATCAATTTTCGTATCTGCTCAGGGTGATTCGAGAGAGTTGCTTTTAACTAAGGATTTGCGTAGTAATTTAAGATTGGATGGTGATTTAGTTAGTTGGTCTGTTGGAGAATGGCCAAATGGATTTTATAGTCTGGAGTTTGTTGCAAAAGATTTATCAGGAAGAGAAAATAGGGTTATTGCCCGGGAAATTGAGATAAAAAATACAGGTTTACTTGAGGGCCAGGTTTTAGGTAACCTAGAGAAGATTGATGAGTCGATTTTATATTTGACTGCTAATGATTCAGAAATCTGTGAAGAGATATCCTTCAATTCAATAGATGGTTCGTTTAGCCAGCGTGTAGCTGTTGGAGATTATGATCTTATGCTGGCTCCCTGGGGATATGAACCTGTAGTATTAAATGGTATCATAGTGGAAGTAGGTCAGGTTTATAGTGGTGTAGAGCTGACATTCACTGGAGGGTTAACTTTTAATTTGGGTAAAGGAAAACAGTTGGTCGGGATACCTTTTTTCTTCCAGAATACACCTAATGAGATTAATGCACATGGTAATCTTATCAAAGGTTGGGATGGTGTGGGTTATTATACGTTAAGGGATTGGGCATTGCTCAAGCCAGGACGAGGTTATTGGAGTACAGGAGATGAGAGTTTAATATTAACCTTAGAGGGTGATGTTGCTAAGAATGATGAATATCGATTGCCATTGCAGGAAGGATGGAATTTGATAAGTTCTCCTTTTAACTACCCATATCCATTAGAAGCAATGGTTTTCCAAGGAAATGGTGAGGAGTTTTCGTTTAGTGAAGGCGTCATTCTTGGTTTAATTGACTCTGGAGTTTGGGAATATCATGGCTGGTATCGACAAGCGGAAAGATTAGAACCATGGTGTGGATATTGGCTTTATGCGAAAGATATAAGCGAGATCATCTTTCGACCAGAATTCGCTATTTTTCCCTTTAATTCTTCTCAAGAAATAGAGCTCTTAGCTTTAGATCAGATACAAAGCTCAGAATGGGAGATTGGGATTCGGGCAAGTTTGGGAGAAGCGACGGATCTGGAAAATATATTTGGTACAGCTTTATCTACAACTGTAGGAATTGATATAGGCAGAGATTTACGTGAGCCACCGGGGTATTCACCATATATCTCTTTGTATTTTATTGAACCAGGTGGAGAAAAGCTTACATCTTCTTATCAACCGCCTGTTCAGGGTTTAAGGGGTCAAAGAAGGTGGGAGATGGTTGTAGAGAGTCAGACGACAGGTTGGGCGCGTTTGGCTTGGGATGTTGATTCTGAAGCTATTCTTCTTCTTGAATTAGTGGATCAGGTTACGGGTGAAAAGGTTAATATGCTAAATACTGCAAGTTACGAATATTATCATCAGGGTGGAGAGAATAGAAAGTTTCTGATTAGTGCTGAGAAGGGAAATTTTGAGATTAAAAAAGTTTATAACTATCCCAATCCTTTTTCGCCAGTTAAACCTTCAACTCAAGGATTACAGCAAGGCACAAAGATTCGCTATCTCTTAACTCATGATGCTGCGGTTGAGTTACGGATTTATGATGTCATGGGGCGTCCTGTTAAACGATTCCCTGCATTTATCGCTGGTGAGTCAGGCGGGCAGGAAGGATGGAATGAGCTAGCTTGGGATGGTTGTAATGGGGTAGGGCAACCTGTAGCTAATGGAGTATATATTCTCAAAGTAACTGCCCAGAATGGAAAGAACAAACAGGTTATAACTGAGCGTATGGCAGTAATTAACAGGAGGTAAAGCGAGTGATTGTATCTAATATAACTAAAGAGAATATAATCTGTCCTAATACTAGGGTTGCAGATACTTTCTTTACTCGATTGAAAGGTCTTTTAGGTAAGACTGATTTTGCGAGTGATGAAGGATTGTTAATTATTCCCTGTCAATCTGTTCATTCTGTAGGTATGAAATTTTCCATTGATGTAGTTTTTTTGGATAATGACAGACAAGTGGTAGCTTTACTCGAAAAAATGAGACCTTTTCGGTGTAGTAAATTTTATCGAGATGCGAAGATGGCTTTGGAAATAAAAGAAGGTAAGATTCAGGAAATGAGGATTGAGATTGGTGATCAGCTAAAATTTACGTGTACACAAAAATATAAGGGGTTGAAGTAAATTGAAAGCACGGGTTGTAGTAATTATCGCACTATTCATTATACTACCTTATTCAGTCCAAGCTTTTGAATTAACTTATCAGGGCCAGAAGGATTTTTGGTCAAGCTTTAATAAGATCATGCTAGAGGATATAGTTACGGGTGAAAAAATCACTGAGGAGTACTGGGATTTTGGTCATTCAATCGAGCTTAATTTTTCTGGTCAGGATGATTTGGGCTATATTAGAGGATATATTTCAGATCATCCTCAATTAATGGATCAGACCTATATTGATTTTGCTTATAACAATATTCAATTGCAATGGGATAATTATGAACAAGCTTTTATGATCCCATCCTGGTTTAATTTAGAACAGAAGTTTCGAGGCTTGCGGTTTAATTATATAGGAGAAAAGGATTGGGTCAATCTTCTCGGTTTAAAAGGAGAAAATATTTTAAGAATAGAAGATCTGATTATTTCTTCAGAGGAAGAATCAGTAGGGATTAGTTTAAAATATTATCCTATTGTATCGAATTCAATACGGGTTTGGATTGATGGAGCAGAGTTGCAATATGGTATCGATTTTGTTGTTGATCCTATTAGAGCCATTCTTTTTCTCCAATATCCAATTCGCGAAACTAGCCATCTTCATGTAGAATATTTGGAAGAAGGTCAGGGATATCTGGTATTGGGTGGACGATATGACCATGACTTTCAGTTAGGGAATTTAGGTGAAAATTTAACAGGTGGTCTGCTCTTTTTTCAGTCAAGGGATGATAAAATGAGTCATAACTTTCTAGGAACAGAGTGGATGTATCAAGTTAAGCCTTGGTGGTCGATGGAGTTTAATGCTGGATTGATGGAGAATCATAATCTGAATTGGCGTTTGGCTCAATATTTTAACTGGCGGGGATTAAACGTGAACATTGATTATCAGGTTATTGAGGATAATTTTCAGAATCTCTTTTTTGATGGTCAAGAGGGTAAAAAATTACAACTTTTTACTCGGTATGAAGGTGGGAATATTTATTTAAAACACCAACAGGATTATCACTGGACTATGGATGGTCAAATTTTGGAGCAGAGCGAAGAGTTGGAACTTATAGGAGTTATTTCAGATTGGGTTCCTTATGTATTTTATTCTCTATATGAACGTGAAGACTTAGTAAGTCATCATGGGATTGTAGAAATAGGTTATCAGACTAAATTTGCTAAAGAAATGGAGTCACTCACTTATCAGCTAGGGGTAGATGTAAAATCTTCTTCAGAGGTAGAGAAATGGTATGAGGATGCCGAACCGTATTTTGGTATATTATACAAGTCAGGTGTGAATCGAAATATTGGTGCCAAACTATATGGTGAAGAGGGATTTGAATTTGCGCAATTTATGTTAATAGGTAATTGGGATTATGAAGCATTTAATTGGGATGGGCAACTTAGTTTTTTGCCTGATTATTATCGGCTCAACAACGAACTGATTTGGAGTGAATTTCCTGTTGATATAAGAATGGATTGGATACAGAAAGATTATTTTACAATAAATCAAGAGTATTTGAGTCTTGATTTAAATTTAGATTGGACAGCTTGGTTAGAAGAAGATGTTCAATTCTGGTTGAGTTTACAGAGAGAAAAAAATGATATAATCACCACGAGTACGTATCTTATAGGTGGTGAAAAGGAATTGCTTCGCACTCAATATTTGCAATTAGTAGGTTATGGAGAAATGAATTGGAGTGGAATGGAAAGAGAGTATACTGGAGGAATCCGTGGTGCTCGGAAGTGGTTGCAATATGATTTGAATTATACAAGATCAAGACAGTATGATGAGGCAGAAATGAGTTTTAATGATGAAATGATTATGCCGCTGATACGAAAAGATAAGATTGGTTTTTCACTAGGAGTAATGGATTACTGGAACATGGACGGAGAGTTAGAGGTTGATGTTAATAAAAATTGGATGGGAAGTTTAAATCTTCGCTATCCGATTATGCCTGCTTTAGACCTTAAGTTAGGGTATGAGGGTATGAATCGACCTTGGATAAGCCATAAATTTACGACAGAGCTAAGCTATTATTTTTAGGTAGTTGTAAAGAAAGGTTAGGAGTCACGCTGACTTCTAACCTCTTGTAATATTGGAGGTGAATTTTGTGAGAAGAAAGACTGTAGTTAGTATTATCTGTTTATTACTTAGCGTTTTAATCTCTATCCCTGTGTTGGGGGCTGAAAGTGCTGGACAGCCTGTGCCTTGGTTAAATTGGAGTGCAGGTGCAAAGGCAATCAGTTTAGGGCGTAGTCAGACGACCATTGATGCTAGAGCGGCAGCCATTATCTTAAATCCTGCTGACTTAGGCTGGCGGGAAGGAAATTATCTGACAATGATGCATACTCAATCTCTTGAAGGAATCAGTTATGATTTTGGTGGGCTTAATTATCAAATTAAGCGTGTTGGTGTGGGAGTAGGGTATCAAAGTTTGAATGTGGAAGATATTAGTGAGTATGATCAAGATGGAAATTTTATTGGTTTTTTTAAGGATCAAGAACAGGCTTTCAGTTTGGCTGTAGGTTTAATGGTTCAGCCTCAAATGAGTTTGGGAGGTGCTGTTCGGATTATCAGGCAGGTTCTTTATGACCAGTCCAGTTTGGGTTATGGAATGGATTTGGGATTTAAGTGGCAACCTGCAGAAAATGTGATTGTTGGTGGTTTGGTGACAAATCTTATGGGGAACATACATTGGAGTACCGATGAGGTGGAAAAAGCTCCATTTACGGCGCGAATTGGCGTACAATATATCTTGTCTAAGTATGATCTGACGGTAATGGGTGAGTACCTACATGATGAGGGAGATTTACCTTTTCATTTTGGGATTGAAAAGGGTTATAAAGAAACTCTGCGTTTACGAGCTGGGTTGGATGGAATGACTCCGACTTTTGGAGTTGGGCTTATCATGGCTCGTTTGGAAGTTGATTATGCTTTTGTTTTAGATATGGATTTGGGTAAACGTCAATATCTTTCTCTCAATTGGAGGTATTAACTTTGTTTTTTTAAGAGAGAATAGGTATTGGAGGTGTTTACTTTGAAAATGAGAATGCCAAAAGAACCAACTACTACAAGCTGGGCTGTAAGTGGTTTGGGGGTAATGGTATCTGCTCTGGGTGCTGGTTTGCTTGGTAAGAGTAAATTTGGTGCTGGAATTTTAGGTTTTGGTCTGGCCCATGTCGTGCTGGGACAATTGGATCGCTTGAGACCAACAATTAAAGAGCATTAAGTTTACACCTCACAAAGGGATAAGGAGTGGATAACTCCTTATCTCTTTTATAATTCTGATTTTTTTAGCTAATATAATGTGACGTTTCACATTTCATTTTAGATATCCTTTTCTTTTTTAAAAAAATATACAACATTTTTCTTAATTTTTAAAGTTAATTTTTAGAATCGAGGAAATTATTATTTGCACATCCCTTAGCTTTTGTCCGATGGTTGATTATGTGAATCTTATTGGCAATTGAACTGTTTCATGGTATAATATAGAGAATAAACATATTTCAACTGAGGGGATGATCAATGATGTGTCGACTGAATCCTAGAATTGATTTTGTTTTTAAAAAGCTTTTTGGTAGTGATGAGAACAAAGATATTTTGAAATCTTTTATTAATGCATTTCTATTAGAAGATCAGAAAGTTGAATATCTTGAGATAAAAAATCCCTATAACCTGGCTAGCTATAAGGGAGAAAAAAGCTCTATTTTAGATATTAAAGCAAGAGATGAAAAAGGTCGATGGTATGATATAGAGATTCAAGTTTCTCCTCAAACAAGTT
>DAOVRZ010000101.1:0-20728 GCA_030627905.1 Halanaerobiales bacterium | reverse complement strand
ATATATGTCACCTCAAAAATTCCAGATCTTAGTAATGTACATTCTACATAAATTACTAAAATCCTTTTATGCATTGCTAAATAATCCACATTATTTACCAAATATTTTTTAGTAAAATGTTAGTAGGTGAGTAGTAACTATTTATTATCTATATAATAATCGATTAACTCAGACAAACTCTGTTTATTCATTACTCCACCTCCTCTATGTAGTTATTATTTTAGTTTAACATATTTTTATAATTATTTAAAGGTAATTATCTTTAGGCTCTAATTCCCCTTTAAAATAAAAAGGAGCAAGTATGCCCTGCTCCTTTTAGAATAAATTCAGCTTATTCAATTCATACACTAAACCACATCATCATACGAATATGATCCCGTAAACTGGCTATTATAAAGGTCAGCATAGAAACCATTCTTAGCAAGAAGTTCGTTATGATTACCTTTTTCAATAACGCTACCGTTATTCATAACAAGTATCAAATCTGCATCACGAATTGTAGATAATCTATGTGCTATAACAAAACTTGTTCTTCCCTTCATAAGCTCAGTCATCGCTTTCTGGATATAAACTTCTGTTCTTGTATCCACACTACTTGTAGCTTCGTCAAGAATAAGGATTGCAGGATCAGCTAGAATTGCACGGGCAATAGTCAAAAGCTGTTTTTGGCCTTGTGAAATATTAGAGGCTTCCTCGTTAAGGATTGTATCGTAACCATCTGGAAGAGTTCTAATAAAGTGATCGGCGTGAGCTGCTTTTGCTACACTAACAACTTCATCATCAGTGGCATTCTCAGAACCATAAGCTATATTTTCTTTTATAGTTCCGTTAAAGAGCCATGTATCTTGAAGCACCATGCCAAAAATACTCCGCAAATCTCCACGCTTTAAATTCCTGATGTCAACACCATCAACGGTAATTTTTCCATCGCCTATTTCATAGAAACGCATTAACAGGTTGACAAGTGTGGTTTTGCCTGCACCCGTTGGGCCGACGATGGCAATGGTCTGGCCCTGCTTTACGTTGATATTCATATTATCAATAACAGTGACATCTTCTTTGTAGCCAAACTTGACATTTTGAAATTCAACCTCACCCTTAGGGAAGTCTAAAACTTTAGCATCAACACTATCTGCAATTTCTTCATTCTCATCTAAGAGTTCAAATACACGCTCTGCAGATGCAACAGTAGCCTGAAGAATATTGGCTATATTCGCAGTTTGAATTATCGGTTGAGTAAACTGCCTTGAATATTGAATAAATGCCTGAACATCACCAATTGCGATTCTATTTTGAGTTACAAAAATACCACCTACTACACAGACAAGTACATACCCGATATTGTTGATAAATCTCATTAGCGGCATAATAATACCAGAAATAAATTGTGCTCTCCAGCCAGCATTGTAGAGTTTATCATTAATCTCGTTGAACTTGTCAATGGATTCGCCCTCATACCCAAATGCTTTTACTATTTTATGACCTGTGTACATTTCCTCAACATGCCCATTAAGCTCGCCCAACGCCTTCTGTTGTCCAGCAAAGTATTTTTGTGAACGAGATGCTACAGCTTTTGTCACAATAATGTAAAGAGGCAGAGTTAAAATGCAAATAAGAGTCAGCATTGGACTAATTGTCAGCATCATAATAACAATACCTATAAGTGTAATTGCAGATGTAATAAGTTGAGTAATACTCTGCTGCAGTGTATTGCTGATAGTATCAACATCATTCGTAACACGACTTAAAATCTCTCCGTGAGTACGTGAATCAAAAAATTTAAGAGGTAAACGCGAAAGCTTATCATTTATATCCTTCCGCATATCAAAAACAGTTTTCTGGGCAACACCAACCATAATAAACTGTTGAATATAGCTGAAAAATGCACTGATAATGTAAAGACCGCCTAAAATTAAGAGTATTTGCAAGATATATTCGAAATCTACACTAGCTCCCGATACACCCTTTAATTTCATCATAACACCTTCAAAAAGCTTGGTTATAGCTTTACCCATTACTTTTGGGCTAACAATACTAAAAATTGTACTAAGAACTGCCGTCAAAAAAACTGCTATCAGTTGATATTTATGTGGTTTTAAATAGACAAGGAGTCTTTTCAGTGTACCTTTAAAATCTTTGGCTTTTTCTACCGGCATACCCATTCTTGGCCCCATGTGACCTCCACCAGGTCTTCCCCCCATTCTACGCCCTCTGCCTTCTACGCTCATGCTAACTCCTCCTCTGAAAACTGTGAAGATACAATTTCACGATATACCTCACAAGCATTTAAAAGCTCTTTATGATTGCCAGTTCCTACAATTTGACCCTCATCCAAAACTATAATGCAATCTGCATCCATAACAGTGCTAACTCTCTGGGCAACGATAAGCACAGTGGAGTTCACTGTTTCCTTTTTAAGAGCTGTACGCAACTTTGCATCTGTTTTAAAATCAAGAGCAGAAAAACTATCATCAAAAATATATATTTCAGGTTTTCTAACTAGTGCACGGGCAATGGATAAACGTTGTTTCTGTCCACCAGAAACGTTGGTTCCACCCTGTGCAAGAACAGAATCAAATCCCTCTTTCATATCAGAAATAAATTCAGTTGCTTGAGCGGTTTCGGCAGCACGTTGAATCTCTTCGTCAGAAGCATCTTTTTTGCCAAACATTATATTATCTGTGATTGTGCCCGAAAATAGAACAGCCTTTTGAGGCACAAAACCAATTTTTGCTCTAAGACTTTCTTGAGTCATTTCACGAACATCCACCCCATCCACCAAAACGCTCCCACATTCAACATCAAAGAAACGTGGGATAAGGCTGATCAGCGTTGATTTTCCTGAGCCAGTACCCCCAATGATGGCAGTTACTTCACCAGGACTTGCATCGAAGGAAATATTGTTAATAGCAGGTTGTTCCGCGCCGGGATAACTAAAAGTAACATCCTTAAACTCCACATAACCTCTTTTACTGTCGGCACTCTTAACCTCAGCTGCATCTTGGATTTCAGGGATAATATCAAGCACTTCGTTAATTCTTACCGCTGAGACTGAAGCACGAGGTATCATTACAAACATCATCGAAACCATAATCAACGAGAACATGATCTGCATGATATATTGAATAAATGCCATCAAATCGCCCACTTGCATACTTCCATTTTCAATTCGGATACCTCCAAACCAAATAATAGCAATTGTTGTAAAATTCATCATTAACATCATAATTGGCATTAAAGCAACCATGATTTTATTAACCTTGATAGCAGTATTGGTAAGATCACGGTTTACATCGTTAAAGCGCTTCTTCTCGTGGTCAATACGGTTAAAGGCACGTATTACTCTTATACCAGTAAGACCTTCGCGTAAAACAAGATTTAATTTATCAAGTTTTACCTGCATTGCTTTAAAAAGCGGCAAACCCTTACGTGCAACAATTAAAATAGCGGCCGCAAGTATTGGAACAACAAAAACAATAACTAGTGACAGCTTTGCGTCCTTTGATACCGCCATAGCAATTCCGCCAATACACATCATTGGCGCACTGACCATCATGCGCAGCATCAACATCACTACTTGCTGAACCTGAGTTATATCATTTGTAGTTCTGGTGATAAGCGATGCAGTGCCTATCTTATCAAACTCTTGGAGAGAAAAACTCTCAACACGGGAGAAAATCTTACTACGAAGAATTTTACCGAATCCTAATGCAGTTTTTGATGATAAAAAACTAGACAAAATTGTGCAAATTGCACCTCCTGCAGCGACAAGTAACATTAATCCGCCAACTCTTAACATATAATTGGTATCTCCTTTTACAATACCAATGTCAACAATATCAGCCATCAAGGTAGGCAGATATAACTGCGAAAGTGATTGAAAAAATACAAGCACCAAAACAGCAACCACCGAGACAGTGTATGGCTTTAATAATCTGAATAATTTAATCATAAATCATCATCTCCAGTCAGGTAAACTATTTCCTTATTATTTCATCTCATCGAAATAATTAAATACCTTTGATAAAAGCTCAGCAAGCTCATTACTTTTTTCCTCTCCTAAGTATTCAACTAGTCCTTCAAAGGAATCATAAAAAGCATCCATTGCTCCTCTGATGACACTTTCGCCTTTGTCTGTAAGCTTGATACGAACAACACGCCTATCATTCTGATCTCTGCTGCGTTCAACATAACCATTGGTTTCAAGACCTTTTATCAATTGGGTTACTGTCGGAGCAGTAACTTTTAAGATATTACTTAATTCTGAAACCATAATCCCTGAAGAATCAGAGGCTACTTTTTGCTTTAAGCAATGAAGAACCATTAGTTCACTATGCTTTAGACCTATTTTTGGAGTTCGGTTCCAATGTAATCGTTTAAACCGCGAAAAAACCTCCATAAGATTCTGTGCTGTTCTACTTTTATTAGCATCCATTTTTTCACCTCATATATAATTAGGTTACCTAATAATTTATCTGTAGGTCGACACTGTCAACAAGAAAACCTCTAATTGTTATTCCCTCCTGCTTATTTTTCTTATAAATTGGCCTATTCTATTAAATCAGTTCTTTTTTCTAAAAAAGAATCAATCTTTTTAAGACCACATTCTTCAAAAAAAGTAATATCTTCTAAACATCTTTTGATACCCTTTGTACCAAAATCTCGATAAATTATGTAAGCTGCCAACATACCAGGAATAGCAAAATATTTTTCAAAATATGAATTACATGTTCCTTTGATAAAATGCTCTTTGACATCAGTAGAAAGTAAATCTCCTTTTTTTAAAAAACTCATAACTTCGTGATATTTCAAGACTGTCTCCTTTATTATATCATTTTTAATATGCAAAAAATTATCAATTCGATTTTTATCAGCTATAAAATGAGCTATTCCTTCATTTAGAATCAATAACTTTGCATCTTCATAATGAGTAATATTCTTAAAATAATTATCCCAATAATCTGATTGGGTACATAGACGTGCAAATAATACATGAAAAACCTCATGTTCTATGACAGGAATAAGGTTTTTTAATCTTTCATCGTTATTTTTGCCGTAATAACGAATAATTGATGTAAGATTGATAAAAATTACTGAATTTCCATCAACATCACGAACATACGCATCACCTATGGAAAGTCCAATTGGTAACAAATAAATATCCATGTTTTCTGTAGTTGTTATATCAAATAATTCTCTAACAGTGGACAATAAAATGTTACCAGGTAAACTTTGAATTTTTAATGCCAGGTCTTCTATTTCAGCTTTGTTACTAATAAATGACATATATGAGTAATACTCTTCTAATATTTTGGAATCTTTAATCTCTGAAATAGGTGGTATTATTTCTTCTTTATCAAAATCATTGATACATCTTTCTACTAATTCAAGCTCATTATTTTCTAATCCATGAAGTACTTGTTCGGGATTTATTAGCATTATGTTTAATAAATCAGTATGAAATTTGAACATTTGACAGCCTCCTTGAAACACTTTGTTTTATACACTTTTATTATACAATATTTTCGATAACTTTTTCAAGTCACGATAAGAACACCTGTTACCCAGTTCTCCGCACAGATCAAGACATGCAGATTTCCACATCCGACTCTTCAGATATCAACAAACCTTCAAAAGCATTATCTCCTATCCAATAAAAAATGTCCTTTTAAATTTACAGCATCTTCATAAGACCATAATGCATGAGAAAATTCTTCTGCACCTGGAATACCAAAGAAAGTAGGCTTACATCCAGTACCAATCACTAGATAATCATACTCATATGAGTTAGTTTTTGATTTTAACACTTTATCATTAAAATTAATGTCGGTAATTTCATCAAGCACCACATTAACTTTTCTCTTCCACTTTTCTAATAATATTTTATCATACTCTCAGAAAAAATCTATAGAATTAGGTATTTTGTAAATTTAGTTCACAAACTTTCGTTGAAATTCAATTAATTTTATGATTTAAAGTAACCAAGCCTATTTTTTTAAGTGTACTTCTTTATTTTACATATAATTAATGATATAATCAATTTGTTTTTACAAAGGCTCTTCAAAAATCAGAAAGAGGGTTGTATATGAGCAGATTTTTTAATAATAAAGAAGTAGAATTATTAGCTCCAGTAGGCACTTTTGAAATTTTCAAGAAAATGATACATTCTGGTGCAAATGCCGTATATTTCGGGGGAGGTTTTTGAGCCAGATCATCCTTTTAGTAAGGAAGAGATTCTTAATTTGACTAAAAATAAAAAGAATAGCAAAATATATTTAGCCTTTCCGAGAATGATGTATGAAGAGGATTTCTCAAGATATAGTCATTTGCTTGATCAAAATAACTTAGGCCTAGATGGTTTAATCATAACCAATCTAGGAGCAATTAATATGTTTAAAGATTTAGGACTTGAACTCATTGATGATTATTGTTTAAATATTTATAACCATAAAGCTACTAATTTCTATAAAAAGACAGGATTATCTGTTGCGACACTTTCAGTTGAAACTCCTTTGCTAGATGCAAAAGATACTATTCTGCAATCTTCACTTCCAATAGAGATGATAGTCATTATGATTTAGAAATTTTAAGAAAAATTATTCGTATCTATAAAAACGCCTTGGGTGATTTTATCATGCTGGATTTACGCTTGGTGCGTTTCAATTTGATTAAAACATATAAGGCTTTAGAGATTTCTCTCTAAAGCCTTATATGTTACCCTAGTTCTAAAACTTAGCATTCTTAGGTGTTCTTGGAAATGGAATCACATCACGAATATTTTTTATACCAGACATATACATTAACATCCTCTCAAGACCCAAACCAAATCCACTATGTGGAACAGAGCCCCAGCGACAAAGATCTACAAACCACTGCATCTCCTCAGGGTCGATATCCATTCCTTGCATTCTTTCAACTAATAAATCATACCTTTCCTCCCGTTGAGAACCACCTATTATTTCACCAATTTGTGGAACCAACATATCAACAGCAGCAACTGTCTTACCATCATCATTTAGCCGTGCGTAAAATGGCTTCAACTCTTTAGGATAGTTAATCACCATCATCGGCTGCTTAAAATGTTCTTCTGTCAAATAACGCTCATGTTCAGATTTAAGGTCTAATCCCCATTCTACAGGGAACTCAAATTCTTTACCAGAATCCTTTAAAATCTCGATGGCTTCAGTATAAGTGATCACGCCAAATTGCGAGTTAACGATTTCTTCTAGAGTTTTGATTCGAGTATGAGACTGATCGATCCATTTATCAAAAAACTTCATCTCCTCCTGACAGTGATCTAATGCAAACTGACATAGATACTTGATAAATTCTTCCATCACCTGCATATTCTCTTCTATATTGCAGAAAGCCATTTCTGGTTCGATCATCCAAAATTCAGCCAGATGGCGATAAGTGTTAGATTTTTCAGCTCTAAATATGGGGCCAAAAGTATACACATCACCAATAGCTGATGCCATAGCTTCAGCCTCCAACTGCCCCGTAACCGTCATATAAGTATGTTTACCAAAGAAATCTTCACTGAAATCCACAGGCTTGTTTGAAGCAACCAATTCATCAATATCTAAGTTAGTAATAGTAAACATCTCCCCTGCACCTTCACCATCATTGGTAGTGATCAGTGGAGCATGGAAATAGTAAAAACCTCGTTCTTGGAAAAAAGTATGAATTGCATAAGAGATTTTGCTGCGAAAGCGGTTCACTACCCCAAAGGTATTAGTCCGCGGTCTCAGATGAGCAATCTCCCTCAAATATTCAAAACTTTGACGCTTTTTCTGAATAGGAAAATCTTCACTACAGGAACCCACAATTTCCAACCCTTGAACCTGTAGTTCCCAGTTCTGCTTCCCTCCCTGAGATTTAACCAGATCGCCAACTGCCTTTATCGCTGTTCCAATACTGATCTCCTCTAAGATAGGGAACTCAACGGGATTCAATACCAACTGCAAGTTCATCAATGTACTCCCATCATTGACTTCCAAAAATGCTACATTTTTAGATACTCGCTTTGTTCGAATCCACCCTAAAACAATAACCTTCTCTTGTGATTCTTGACTTTGCAGAGCAGCTTTTACTTTTAGTCGTTTAAAATAATCCATCATTTAAACCTCCTTTAAGATCCTTCTGAAGTCGTTAAATATAAAAAAGCCCTTCATCCCACAATGGGACGAAAGGCTTTACTTCCGCGGTACCACCCAAATTAGCATAAAAGGCTCACTCAAAATCAGTACGGAATCTAGATTCGATACTGTCCACAGATAACGGTTTGGCTCCGTCTAATCCTACTCTCATAAAAGATTTGGGATTAGCAACTCAGAGATGTTCTTCAGATTAGCTTTCGTATTGGTCTCCCACCATCACCAACTCGCTTAGACTAGATTCTAATCCTACTCTTCTCATCATCGTCATTTTAGGCTTTATTCAGATATTAGTAATATTATAAATGAACTGAAATTAGAAGTCAATAGATTTATGGATATTTATTATGATTTTAATGACTATTTTTGACATTCTCCCTATTGACACACAGAGACTTTTACGTTAAAATTAAAAGTGAGTAAGTACTTACTTTTTTCAGGAAGGAAGTTGATAAATGAAAAAATCTACTAAAACAAAAAGTCGAATTCTTGAAAACGCCATAGAAGTGGTTGCTAAAAAGGGGTATTCAGCCTCTTCGACAAAGGAGATCGCTGAAAAAGCTGGTATATCTGAGGCTACTTTATTTAAATACTATGGTACCAAAGACGAACTTTTGAATCAAATCGTCCTTAAAACTATCGATAAATTTCACAATTATTCTCTGAATGAAGCATTTCCCCACACTTTTGAAATCGCTCAAAATCAAACGAGCCAATATCTGATTCGGGAAATGATCAAGGAAAGATTCATTTTTTTTGAGGAGAATTTCCCCGCCTTTCGCGTTATTATGCAGGAAATGATGGTAAACGAAAACATTCGAAAGATCTTTAAGGAGAAAATATGGGCAACCATGGAAAGCATATCAAATCAAATCTTTGATCGTGGAAAAGAAAGAGGAGAGCTAAAAGATATCAATAATTATTTTTTAAGGAAAGCTTTTTTTGGAATGCTGTTTTTCTCCAGTATTTTTGAGAATCTTCTGTTAGATGAAGATCAAAAATATACTCTAGATGAGCAGATAGATTCAATGGTAGATATTTTATTCAACGGTATAAAGGAGAGATGAATATGTGTAAATATGTTGATTTTGTCAAAAACAATCGTAAACCTTTATTTGCTATTCTTATTATCATAAACCTTCTGGCCCTGGTGGGAATTTTTCATATCAAAATCAATCCCAACTTTGAAGTTTTCATGCCAGACCAATCAGAATATAAGGAAGTTCTTGACGAAATGAATCAGGTCTTTTCAACCTCTGATCAGATCATGTTTTTGGTTGAATCTGAAGGTTCAGAATTAACAACAGCCATGATTCAAGAGTTCAGGGATTTTCAAAAATATCTGGAGAATATAGACAACATTGAATCAATAAAGGGTCCAACTCCTTCAAAACTAGCCGTTGGCCCCAACATCATTGATTTAGAAGAAATTAGCGAAATTGATCTCCACACATTGAAAATGTACAATGAAAAGATCGGAACGCTATCTCAAATTACCAAAAAGGATGGAAAAATCTATGCTGGTTACACCTTGTTTACTAAGGATGACTTTAGCAGTAAAGATATAAAAGGGATTGAAAGTTATCTAAAAGACAGACAAATCAAATATTATGCATCTGGAGATCTATATATGCAGAAAAAGATTTTAGACTATGTTCTGATGATCTTACTCTTTCTACCCCCTACTGCTCTGATACTGATTTTAACCATCTTCAGACTACAGATGGGTTCTATGAAAGCAACCTTTCTTTCGGTGTTGCCTGCAGGAATCGGTGCCCTCTGGACACTTGGTCTAGTAGGATGGATTGGAAAGGAAGTCTCAATCATCACTGTTCTTGCTCCCATCTTTGCCATTGTTATCGGGAGTGCGGACGGTTTACATTTTGTCTCCCATGTTCAAGATGAGAGAAGCGATGGAGTAGGTGATATTGAAAGTATCGTCGAAACCTTGAAGATGGTTGGGGTTCCAATGATCATTACTACAGTAACATCCATGGCTGGTTTTCTCTCTTTACTTGTGATGAACACCAATGCCATCAAGGATTTAGCTCTCTTCGCCTCTGTAGGTATCCTCCTAGCAGGTGTTGTGACCTGGTATGTATTACCCCTGATTTTAACAGGTGGAGTTGCACTTAGTCGACCTAAAAAGCAAAGAAAGATTATATCAGATAAGATTCAGAAGTTATGGGGGCTTCCTTCTATAGCTATTTTGATCGTTATTTTGGTGATCTCATTCTTTGGTGCACGGCAGGTTCAAACAGAGTTTAACCAATTGATGTTTTATAGAAGTTATACTGATGTTTATAAAAGCTTTGATAAAATCATGGAAGTTAACCATGGAACAATTCCTGTATTTATCTATGCAAAAACTGATGGTGATCCACTTAATCCTTCTTTTGCGAAAGAGTTGCTGGCCCTAGAAGATGAATTGATGAATAGCAAATATGTAGGAAAAGCCATGAGTGTGTATGATTTTTACTCTATCATGTATTCTATATTCATGAATCAAGAAAAAAAACAGTATCCTGAACAGATGATGCAGATAAATTTTATCAACTCCATAATCTCAGAAATGGATTCTGACCCTACTAATCATCTAATTGACCGTGAGCAAAAAGTAACACGATTAATGATCTTCCCAGTTGATCTTAAAAACAGTACACTAGACGAAATCAACAAACTGGTTGCAGAATTTAATAAAACCTATGATAACATAGAAGTAAAGGTTACTGGGGTTCAATATCTCATGCGTGAGCTCAATGAAGGCATGATAGATAATCAGACAAAAAGTCTAATATTGGCTTTTGCTTTGATCTTCATTCTTCTGTTTATTTCACTAAGAAAGTTTAAACCTTCATTTATTGCATTATTACCAATAGCCTTTACTGTCGTCATCTTATACGGATTTCTAGGATTGACTGGAATCTCTTTGAACGTATTTACGACAACCATTTTCAGTATTACCATTGGAGTTGGAATCGACTATGCAATTCATTTCACTTCTGTTTGGATGAGTTTTCGTAAAAAAGGGTATGATCCACAAAAGGCAGTCGAACAGGCCTCTAAATATACTTCGCGCCCTATCCTGGCAAATGCTTTCGGTCTTGCTATTGGACTGAGTGCACTACTCTTATCGCCATTGCGTATCCATCTATATGTATCAGTACTAATGTGGGCATCGATGATTTCTAGTGTATTCTTAAGTCTTTCTTTCTTGCCGACGATGTTGCGGTGGACTAAAGATAAGGACGCGAGAAAGTCTACTGATTCGATGATATAAATATGACAAAGGAGCAGTTTAGAACTGCTCCTTTGTTTGCATTTTAAGAAGACTATAAAAAGCTAAACGACTCTTCTAATGACTAAAGTACAATATTTCGTTTTTTATATGTCAAAAGTATTATCTATATGATATTAACATACAATTTATCGAAAAGTAGAACGAAATAAAGGAATTATGGAAAAAATGTCGTATTTATTATTTAGATTCATCCCTCATATACGTTACGAAATATTTGATCCAAATAGTTTATTTTTAAAAATATTAGAAAGGAGATTTATAGCATGAGACGATTATTAAATTTAATCTTAATTTTAATAATAATACTAATATTAGCTACTAATATTTTTGCAACTGTACATATCTCTCTAGATAAAGATAATCTTATGAAAGTAGAAAATAATGACCAGCAGGAAAAAGAAGAACAAAGTCAGATAAATTTATCTTCACCAAAAGAGTCCAATAAAACCAAAGAAGCTAAAACCACTAAAAAAGACGTTCCTAACATCACCGATATATTATTATTAGCCAATAAAGAACACCACTTGCCATCAGATTATAAACCTACTGACTTAGTCCAACCTAATATTCCTTTTTTGTTTAAAGAAGATTTACCAAAAAAGTTGATGAGAAAAGAAGCGGCTCTGGCTCTAGAAGAGTTATTTAATAGTGCAAAAAAAGATACTATCAAACTTTTTGGTGTATCAGGGTATCGTTCATATTACAGACAAAAGCAAATTTTCGATTATAAAGCACAAAGACTTGGCGAAGAAGTAGCCAATAAAACAGTCGCTTATCCCGGCCAAAGTGAACATCAAACAGGACTTGCCATGGATGTTTCAAACCAAAAAATGGGATTTAAACTACACCAAAGTTTTGGCAATACAAGAGAAGGAATATGGATAGCAAATAATGCTCCAAAGTTCGGATTTATTATCCGCTATCCAAAAGGAAAAGAACATATTACTGGCTATAAGTATGAGCCATGGCATCTTCGATATGTAGGGATACAAGTAGCGCAAGAGATAGCTCAAAAAGGTATTACTCTAGAAGAATATTTTGGTGATTAAAAGTAGGTTCCTCAAAATTTACTTACATTTAAAAGACAGCTCCTGATGATTAAATCAGAAGCTGTCTTTTAGTGGAGAACCATGTTCAGTCGAAAGGTTTACATCTAGCCAGCAAACCCATACCCAGCATCAGTCCTACAAGCAAACTCTTGTTAATATACATTCTCCCAATCACTGATTGGCACTTCAATCCAACGATTAGACTCTATCTGAACTAATACTCTCTCATCAACAGGTTTATAAACTTCCTGTTCCATCAGATTTGAGCTCTAGCATTAGCAGGATTGATAATTCGACTTGTTTTCAAATATAGGCTCAATACAACCTTTCCATGCTCTTAAATCATTAAAATACCCATTTAGCATAAGTATAGGTTTTCCTTGTCCAATCATTTCGTAATAAAATTCAACATCTCCAGCACAATACTTCATAGTTAGCCCCCTTAATTTTGATAATAAAAAAGCCATGTAGATATTTATATCTACATGGCTTAAAAAAACTTTATAATGTCACCATTAGATGCAAGCTCATTTGCATTTCAGCAGAAACAGAGCTTGCATCCATGGTGATGATGCATTTGAATATTTAAGTTAAAATCTCTCATAGAAATCCACTACTTTCTTGTTAAATATTTCTTACTATAATTCCTTTATAATGTCAATTTTATTATTGAAAAAACCTTTTACAACATTTTTATTTTCTCCGAGTAAAAGTTTTTAAATGTTTACCAGCATGTCCAAAATAGATTTTATCTTCATCAGGTAAATATTTAAAGTAGATTCGAATGTCATCTTCTGGTTTTAAATGATATGAAAAACGATGTGTAATACCTTTGATGAACACTTCTCGCCTATCTCGTTTTATTATGCTTTAATCACCATACAATCATCTAACATAGTCAGCTTTACTTTTGGTTTGCATTCAAAAGAAACTCTCCAGTTTTAACTAGTTTCATTTCTTCATTATATAACTTCTCAATAACATCTCTATTATTCATTTTCTCCATTTCTCCATTTTTTAAATAAACTTTGCTTTTTTCTGGTAATATTTTGTCAATAAACTCCAAACTTTCTTCTTTAGTCATACCATTTTCTTTCAATAAATAAAAAACACTCATTAAGCTAATGCCGTATAATTTATGTTCTGTTAAAGTTGGTGCATAATTCAAGATTATCGCTCTACGAGCTCTCCGGTCATCAGAAATAAAATAATTAATCTTTTCTTGCGCTACATCCCTTAACAAAATAATCATTTGTAAAGTTCGTAATTCACCAATATTATCTTTAAGTATTTTATCTATTTCCTGAAGTTTTAAATATAATTTGTCTGGATTTTCAAGATACTCTTCAACCATAACATAAGTATTATCATATTCAATACCAAAAATATTACATGCCTGCTGTAATGAATTTGAAAACAATCTCTTAAATCCTAATTTTTCAAATAAATCTTTATCAGTTAACAGTATAATTTTCTTTTCTTTAATGAGCTTATCCAAAATCAATATTGTGTCCTCTGGCCATTCTACTTCATCATAAACACATTTATGTAAATAACATTTTTCAAAAACATCCAACACTCTTTCTAACAGTCCCAGTTCATCACGGCTCATCTTAATAATAACATCAGTATCTAGGCAAGCAATTTTCTTACTATTATGCATCTTCATTTTCCTGCTTTAAAAAGGAAAAATCTTTAATAATTCTCTTTTTAGGTAATAATTCTAGATCATCGTTATCAATAATTAGAGCATATAAATTACTAAACTTCACCTGTCTGGTTCTTTTTTGCCATCTATCTCCAATTTTGTGTTTTTTTATTTGGTATAAAATACCTTGATCAATCTCTCTGTCAGGAATAGAAATCCATTTTTCGGTATCCCTTTCATTAATAATTTCCATTTCATATAACCTAAGAACTATTGTTTTATAAGGAACAGCAAAAGTGTCCATTAATTTAATAAATTTCAACTCATCCAGATCAGATGAATTTTTTACCTTTAAAAGAGACAATTCTTTCTTTAATGACTCATCTGGTACTAATAATAAAGCCGCGAATAAATTCGCCTTTCTTTCCTCTATATTAAATTGATCATTACCATCTTCTAGATTTTTAAGATGAAGCAACTCTCTATGAGTATCTGCAACTAAATGATATACTTCATGTGCAACTGCAAAAATCTGCTTTTCATAAGGTAAATAAGAGTTAATATATATGAAGACCTGCCCTTTATATTCACATATAAAACCACAAAGTTCATCATCTTCTATAGGAAAAAGTATTAAATCTACATCACTTCTCTCTTCAATTATTCTAAAAATATCATCCTGTAAAACATTATCTCTAGCTCCTGTATATTCTTTTTGAAAATACAAAACTTCTTTTTTTACTTCCTCATATGATTGTGGTCTAGTTTTTTTAAAAATGTTATTTAATAATTCCATTTAAATCCCACCTTATTCTACAAATAAATCCTGATGAGCTTCATTAAGATCACGATGAAATAGAATCAAATCCATTACTTTTTTTGCTTTTTTCAACCCATTCTTTGCTGCTTCTGAATTTACTTCTCCCATGAAAGCAATAATTGGATTTTCTTCAATTTCTTCATTGTTCTGTTTTACAAGGTCTTCTAAAGAAACTTCTAAAATATCTCCGATCATTTTTATTTCTTCAAGTGTAATATTTTTTCTACCATGAATTATCTTATTAACAATTTGTCTTGAAATATTTAATTCTTTAGCTAAATCAACCTGAGTCCAACCAATTTTATCTAATTGTTTTTTAATTCTTTGACCTACTACACTATTAAAAGAATTCATATTTACTCACCTCCTAATTAAATTATATCACTCAGCATTAAAATTATCAACGATATATTTACAATATTATTATATGCAATATTTTTGTGAATGATACATTAACTAATTGAACTCAGGGCGGTATTAGCTTTTAAAAAAAAAGAGATATTAAATTGTAATAAGAAATCAAACTAAATTTTAAAAAGGACTTCTTACTCAATCCAAGAAGTCCTCATTACGTCCTATATTGCTACAGTCTTTTCATCTCTCCCAACACTTTCTTCCTTCTCAAGATTTTTAAACGCCACAGAAAGCATCAGCTTAATCCGATTTAATTGATTAACTTCACTCGCACCTGGATCATAATCAATCGCGGCAATATTAGCTAGTGGATATGATCTTCTAAGCTCTTTAATCATACCCTTTCCTGTAATATGGTTTGGTAAACAAGCAAAAGGTTGTAGACAAACGATATTAGTCGCTCCACTCTCTATCAATTCAACCATCTCTGCTGTCAAGAACCAACCTTCACCTGTCTGATTTCCTATTGAGAGATGTTTTGACGCACCTTTAGCTAATTCTTGAATCGGCCTTGGAGCTTCAAATCGCTTACTTGCCTCTAATGCCTTTTTCATATTTTTCCTATAAAATTCAATGGCACTTATAACAAAATTACCTGCAATCATTCCACCAAAACTTCCTGATAATTCTTCATATTTTACTTTATGATTAAAAGCAGTGTATAATAGAAAATCAGTCAAATCAGGCACCACTGCTTCTGCTCCCTCTGCTTCCAATAATTCAACGATATTATTATTAGCAGTAGGATGGAATTTCACCAATATCTCACCTACTACTCCAACTTTTGGCTTAACTAATTTCTTATCAATTTCTAGATTATCAAAATCCTTAACTATTCTATGCACGTTCTTTTTGAACGCTTTGAAACCACCCTTTAATAATGCATCTTTACATCTCTTAACCCAATACTCATATAGTTGATTTGCTGAGCCTAGTATTTTTTCATATGGTCTTACTCTATATAAAACTCTCATAAGTAAGTCACCATAAACTAATGCCATCATCGCATTGTGTAACATTGGAATATTTACCTTAAATCCAGGATTTTTCTCCAGCCCTACCGCATTAAAAGAGATTACTGGTACTTGCTCCATACCTGCATCCTTTAAAGCCTTTCTGATAAAGGCAATATAATTGGTTGCTCGACAACCACCACCAGTTTGAGAGATTAAAACTGAAGTATTATTTACATCATATTTTCCTGATTTCAAAGCTGCCATGATCTGACCTACTGTAATTATGGATGGATAACATGCATCATTATTTACATATCTTAATCCTGCATCTATAGCCATATTATCAACTGATGGAAGTACTTCTACATTATATCCTGCCTTATTAAAAGCTACATCTAAAAACTGAAAATGAATTGGAGACATCTGTGGTGCTAAGATCGTATGCTTTTGCTTCATCTCTTTTGTGAACAAAACTCTTTGAGGGTTTTGAAATAATTCTTTTGGCTCAAAGTTTCTCTTATCTCTTTCTTCAATAGCTGCAATTAATGAACGAATACGAATTCTTACTGCACCTAAATTATTAATCTCATCTATTTTAATTACTGTATATATTTTCCCATAACGCTCTAAAATCTCTTGAACTTGATCTGTAGTAACCGCATCCAATCCACAACCAAATGAATTCAACTGTATCATCTCTAAATCTTTTTGATGTGCTACATACTCTGCCGCTCGATACATTCTAGAATGATAAACCCATTGGTCAACAACCCTGAGTGGTCTTTCAACCTTAGTAAGATGACTTATAGCATCTTCTGAAAGCACTGCAAAACCAAAGGATTTGATCATCTCAGGAATACCATGATTGATCTCTGGGTCAATATGATATGGGCGACCAGCAAGAACAATACCTTTAATCTTATTATCATTTATATATTTAAGAGTTTCTTCTCCTTTTTTCCATACATCGTCTTTATATCTATCAAGTTCTTTATAAGCTAAAACTGTAGCTCTAACAATCTCATCTTTTGAAATACCCTCAGATGCTAACTCCTTGATCAATCGTTTCACAATTCGCTTATGATTATCTATTGGCAAAAATGGATGATAAAAAGTAATCTCACCAGTTCTTAGATCATCCATATTTGCATTTATCGTTTCAGGATAAGAGATAACAATTGGACAGTTGTAATGATTGCCGGTTTCCTTATCTTCCTCAATATTAAATGGAATACACGGATAAAAGATTTTCTTGATACCTCTATTCACCAGATCTTGAATATGGCCGTGGACAAGTTTTCCGGGATAACAAACAGATTCTGAAGGTATCGTCTCCATACCTAATTCATAAATTCGTTTTGATGAACGGCTAGATAACTCAACTCTATAGCCCAATTCACTAAAGAAAGTAAACCAAAATGGATAATCTTCATATATATTTAAAACTCGCGGTATACCAATTACCCCTCTAAATGCTTCTTCTTTTGTAAGAGATTTATAACCAAATACTCTCTTATATTTATAATCATAGAGATTTGGAATCTCACTCTCTACTCTTTCTATACCTGCTCCTCTTTCACAGCGATTCCCAGAAATATATTCCCGTCCATCTGAAAAGTGGTTGATGGTTAACAAACAATTGTTTCCACATAAGCCACACCGTTTCATAGAAGAATTAGTTTTAAATTCAATCAATTCAGCACCTTGAAGCATACTTGTCTCATACCCATCTTTATAATGCTCTTTAGCTACTAAAGCTGCTCCAAATGCACCCATAATTCCTGCAATATCAGGGCGAACAACTTCTCGACCAATAATTTTTTCTAATGATTGAAGTACCGCTTCATTATAAAAAGTACCACCCTGAACTACAATCTTTTCTCCCAAATCTTCTGCTCTTTTTAATCTAATTACCTTAAATAATGCATTTTTGATAACAGAATATGAAATACCAGCAGAGATATCACTAACGTCTGCCCCTTCTTTTTGCGCTTGTTTAACTTTTGAATTCATAAACACAGTACACCGAGTCCCCAAATCTACAGGATTTTTTGATTGAATTCCAGCCTTTGCAAAGTCTTTGACATCCATCTCCAATGATTTAGCAAAAGTTTCAATAAAAGAACCACATCCTGAAGAACAAGCTTCATTTAACATAATTAAATCTATAACACCGTCATGAATTTTCAAACTCTTCATATCCTGCCCACCAATATCTAAAACAAAATCTACACCCGGTAAGAAAAATTCAGCAGCTTTATAATGGGCAACTGTTTCTATTTCTCCAATATCAACCTTTAAAGCTGATTTAAGCAAATGTTCTCCATAACCTGTCACAGTAGAGTTTACAATCTTAGTTTTTTTATTTAGCTTCTTATATAAATCTTTTAAAGCATTAACACTAGACTCCAACGGGCTCCCCATATTACTTCCATAATATGAATATAACAAATTCCCCTCTTCATCAATAAGTGCAACTTTCGTTGTAGTCGAACCTGCATCTATACCTAAATAGGACTTTCCTTCATAATTTTCCCACTCAATTCTTTTTACCTTATGTAATGAATGTCTTTTTTGAAATGCTTCATACTCTTCATCAGTTGCAAATAGTGGCTCTAGCTTTTTCTTTTCTTCACTATCCATTTCATTAATCCTTGGTACTCTTTCGTATAAAGATTCAAATGAAAAAGATTCTTTATTTTTAGCGGACAAAGCTGCTCCCAACGCAACAAAGTATTGAGAATTTTCAGGAAAGATAACTTCTTCTTTCTTCAGTTTCAAAGTTTCAATAAATCTTTTTCTAAGCTCAGACATAAAATATAAAGGTCCACCTAAAAAAGCCACATTTCCACGAATCGGCTTTCCCTGGGCCAGCCCACTTATCGTCTGATTCACAATAGCTTGAAGAACAGATACAGCAATATCCTCTTTTGCCGCCCCCTCATTTAACAATGGTTGAATATCTGTTTTAGCAAATACCCCACACCTGGAAGCAACAGGATAAATTACTTTATGTTTTTTCGCCAATTCATTAAGCCCTGCCGCATCTGTTTGCAATAAAGTCGCCATCTGATCGATAAAAGCCCCAGTACCTCCAGCGCAAGTTCCATTCATTCTCTGTTCAAGCGAATCTCCAAGATAGGTAATCTTTGCATCCTCTCCACCTAATTCGATGGCTACATCTGTAGTTGGAATAAGCCTTTCAATAGCTTTAGTACAAGCTATCACCTCTTGAATAAAAGGTATTTCTAGTTTTTTGGCAATATTAAATCCACCAGACCCGGTAATCCTTAAAGTTAAATGATTTTTTTGTAAAATTGATTTGGCATCATCAACCATAGAAACGACAGTGTTTTTTATATCTGAGAAGTGCCTTTTATACTTTTTATATATAATTTTAGTTTCCTTTAAAACAACCATTTTTACTGTTGTTGAACCAACATCAAGTCCAACATTGAAAAGATTTTTCATTTCTTTTCACCCCTAGTATATTCATTTTATAATGGATATTAATTTATTACACAAATTATTCTACCTTTATTGCCGCCCAGAAAAAATCAATAAAGCTATGCACTCTCTCGAATTCCTACATCAACTCCATAAATTAGCATTTATTTTCCAATAACTATATTATAATGAACGCTTGTTCATTTGTCAATAGGAGATACTTGAATTGTAAAAATAAGAAAGTTGTTGACAATAAGTCTTAACTTAACTTATATCAACAGCTTTCATATTCTTAATCAAAATCGAGGTAATAACTACGTTATTACCTCTTAAGTTTAACGACTTCAGAAGGAGATTTTAACTCCGAATAAAGTTTTGAAATTGTTCTAATACTTCCACCCCCACCTATAGAGAAGAGGGACTTCCCCTTTGAAATGTCGTTAACAATCACATCAACGTTCCTCATACATTATTTTATAATTTCATCAAAACATTTTTTTCTTGTAAATAAATAAAATACAGTTTGGAATATAAAATATATTCCGATTATAACTAAAGAATTAAGCAAAATCTTTCCATAAAAAGGAATATTAACCGTCATGACTGCTATAAAAAGAAAACCTAAAATACTACCTAAAATTATCGGAATAAAGAATATCGGTTTTAATTCCTTTGAGATCATCTTTTTCATCTCCAAATCTGTGATACCTATCTTAAATAACTTTTTATACTTGATCTTTCCTTCTTCTATATCTGGACAGTCAAAAGTTTTTTGGAAATTTCATAAAAAAATATAACTCTCCAGCGTTTGACTACAAAAATTATGTGGAAATTTCTAGATCAAGTTTTTAATAAATTTAAAGAATGTTTTAGCCGACAAGCAAGCTTTCAAAGGACGACCATGTGAAGAAATGAAAAGACTAATCTTATCGACACT
>DAOVRZ010000184.1:0-4962 GCA_030627905.1 Halanaerobiales bacterium | reverse complement strand
CTCCATAAGCACCGTTAATATATAAACCTGTTGTACCTAAAGCTAATCCAAAACCGCTGGATTTGAAAGAAAGATAAATGCTTTCAATTCCACTTTTGTATTGATAATCTTTTGTTCGAAGTTTAATAAGTGCATTAAATTGACCAATATCTGAAACCTGTGCATTACCGCTACCTTCAAAGACATACTTAGCATCTTCATCAATCTTCAGCAACATATAGATATTAGTAAATCCAACTTTCCCTAAACTCATGTTCGGGAATTTGATTCCAAATTGACCACCATTAATAGTCAAACCTTTAGTTGGATGGATAAATACATTATTTACTGCAATATATTGACTTCCCAAAGTTTCTGGTAGAATCAATTGGGCTGAGGCAATATCGATTCCTCCACTATTTAAAGTTGGATTATGTAATCGCAATGTTGTACCTGCTACTGGAATATCTACCTTGTATCCAGGACGAACTTTGACACTAAAGTTTCCTCTATCGTCTAAGGTAATATTATCAAAGATAATCCTTGTATTAATTGGACTACTTAACCCTACTTCCAAACTATCTGCCTTAAGATGATATTGACCATTGTTTACTACAAAGGCAAACTCTTTTATCTTTCCGTCAATACAACTACCTAGTTCAAAATCTAATTGATCAACACCAATGTTAGCTGAGAGTAAAGTACCATTATAGCTCATTAGGATATTCGTAAAAGATATTTCTTTGTTTTTTAAAGTTCCCGGGTAAGTATCTGGTAACTTAATCTTTCCATCAAAGCCCATATTATTTTTTGTAAAGGTAATTTTATTAATGTTAAATTGAATCTTATTTAGATTAAAGTTTACACTTTTATTGGTACATATGCTAAAATCAACTATCCTGAAATTTCTATCGACTTTGAAATTATTAATCCCCAGTTCTAAACCTCTTAAGCTTTGTGGTACTGCTGAATTATTAGGAATTGTACAGGTCGCATTCATCATATACCCTGTAGAATCTATAGTTATTTTATTAAAAGAGACCTGCAGACCATTCAAATCAAAACCAAGAGATTGAGCAGTTCCTACTCTATAATCAACTAGAGTTCCATCATAACCAATAATTAATTTCTCGATATTCAATGGAAATGAATTGAATTGTCCAGGGAATTGAGAAGGTAAAAACACTTCTCCTTTAAAAGAAACATAATCTTTAGAAAATTGAAGCGAACTTACATCTACATTACAATCCATTAAAGTAAATTGTAAATCTCTAAATTCTGCATCAAACTCTTCGATTTGTCCAGCGTAATTCACCCTAAAAGTATTCAAATAAATTGGTGTTGAAGTTGTCATACTAGCTAAGTCACCAATAAATTGTACAGTACCATTAGTAATGATAAGCCCTGTATTAGTTAAACTAAATTCTTTCGCTGAAAATTGAACAGCTCCAAATAGTTGAACTGGATCACTTAAATCAATTCCAATATCAAATACTTCCACCCCATTGCTAGTAATCAATAACTTATTAATAGTAAAAGTTTCACCTTTAAGTGAGCCTGGGAACATGTTACCAAGTGTAACTGTACCATAAATATTTAAGCCATCATTATCTAAGGTAGCATTTTCTACAAAAATATCAGCCACATTTTTAAAGGAAAATTTCTGATTTAACAATTGAATCTGATCATAATTTATATTTCCATTACAATCAACCCTCAGATTATCAATGCTAACAACTCCTCCACCTAATTCTGAAGGTAAAAAAATCGCTGATCTCTTAAAGCCTAAAGTTAGATTCTCTAATTTTCCACTGTACATCGAAATTCCTAACTCCTGAGCCTGTACCTCAATTCCATTTCCAATTGTAAAATCAAATCGAAAAGGTATATCTACATCGAACCTTTTCACATTTCCAGAACTATCTAAAACAAATTCATTTATATTAATATATTTTCCGCTTAATTGAGGGATAATTTCAGCGATTTTTCCTGACTCAGGTACTTGTATAGCAGCAATAAATCTAATCTCATCTTCGACAAAGGTAATTTCGTAAATTTCAAAATTCCATCCTGCAATCTGGATTGGTCTAGCATCTTCAACATAAGCATTAAATGAAAGGACATCACCAGTTATATGATCCATTGTTAGATCATGAATTACTAATGTAAGTCCAGCCAATTCTCCAGGCAAATCTTCTACTAAAGATATCTCTCCCCCAAAAGATATAGTTGTCTCTGTAATATCACGGGTATAAATATTTACTCCCAATCCAAAAAGCTCAAAATTAATGTTCTGTAATTCACTATCAAATTTGATAATACTTCCGCTTTCATCAATCTCAACTATATTAAGATTTGCCGATTCTTCAAACAATGCATCTTCCATTGCACCAACATATTTTACTCTACCACCTGTAAAATAAATACTCGAAATAATATCATCATTTCTAAAAAGAATTGTCTCAGTAGTGAATTGATAAGTGTCATACAGAGTGAGTGGATTATCTGGAGATACCTCTGCTTTTAATACTTTAACACCATCATTGGCAGTTACTATAAATTGTTTAATAGCAAAGCTTTGACCACCAATACCTGTTGGCAAATAACTATCAAACTCTACCATACCTGTAAAAGTAAATCCTTCACCATCAGGTTCAATACCATTAAGGTAAAGTGAAGCCATCTGATTATACTCAAAGATAGGATTAGCTATTTTAACCTGACTAAAATCCAACGTCTGATCCAGATTATAACGTAAATCTGAAACCCTCAATGTCACTGGATTTCCATAATAATCTGTAATCGGCAAGTGAATTTTACCACTCTCAAAAACAATCGTATCCCCTTCAAGTTGTCCAGAAATGCCTTCCACTTTGATTCCATGAATATATTCTTCAAATCCAGTAAAAATCCGACCTGATTGAACTAACTCGGATTCCTGATTGTTTAATGGAATGTTTTCAAGTGGCAATGCTTCAGATGAACCACTTATAACTACCTGTCCATTTTGAATGAACAGCATGTTGCTCATAAAAGTCATCTGGTTCTTTCCAAACTCATAGGTCAAATCACCATATACACAAGTAAATGCCTCAGAATAAAAATCTTCTAATTCATTTACCATACCACTTGTATCAATAGTAAAATTACCTAGCTTTACAAATTTTTCACCAGTGTCATCAGTAAAAGTGATCACTGCTTCTTTAACTAAAACATAATCCATAAACAGGGAAGAATCTGTTACTTGTAACCTGCAATTTCCTGGCAATTCAATAGTATAATCTTCTCTTAAAGAAGCAGAGACAATATTTAAACTTTCATCCAATTTTAGATTAGTAAAACCAACTAGTGAACTAACATATGTTGAAGATAAATCTACCTCTCCGCTATCAATCTGTAAACCCTCTTCATTGAGGATTACATCCCCAAATTGCAATGACCAATTATTTTGTGAATGACAATCTTTTAAATCAATATAACTACCAACAACCTGATTATCCAGTAAAGATGATAGTTTTACATCATGAAAGATTAGTTGCTTATTAGCATCAATAATCTCTCCTGAAGAATCTGTCCACATTGCTTCAGGTGTTGGAATAAAAATGTTTTTTAAAAACAAGCCATTATCATTTAGATAAAATCCTTTTCCATAAATGATAATCCCTGAAAGATCAATCTGATATTCAACTTCTGTATTCATTCCAATAAAAATATCATTTTCCAGGCTACATTCTATAAAATTCAATCCTGTTGAATTTTCATATACATCCCCTTTTTTAACTTTAAGCTCGTAATAATTGGGCATAATTACTTTTACATCAGCAATTGTTGCACCATAGGTAGAACCCTGTATTGTCCATCCAGCTACATTCTGTTCAAAAGATTGTCCAACCTGATAATCTACACCATTTTCAAAACTAAACTTTACTATCTTTGGCTGAACATTTCCTGCATGATCTAAGATAAATAGTTCAAGAGTATATGTTTTATCTTTTTGAATATTACCTATCGTAATTTCACTTTCACTTACTGTAACATGAACCCAGCCGCGATTAATTTGATCTGTACTTAATTTAACTCTCACTTCACGGGTTCCAGAACCACCAGCATCAATTATACTTCCCCAATAGATAGTCACAGTTTGAGCAATTTCATCTAAAGTCACATTAAAATCACTCATTTGAGGTTTTGTAAAATCCATCAAGATAACTTTTTTACCTATCTTTACTTCATTAAAGTTTTCAGCTTTAACCCAAAAATAATATTTACCAGACTCTAATTTTTCAAGAATTATTACTTTTTCTTGAGCAGTTACTGGCATCCAATTCTCTTCTTCATATTCTTCATCTCGGCTTAGTTGATAATAATAAACGGTATTAAGATCATCCCACGGATTATTCCATCTAAATAATAACTGATTTTTATTATAATAGTCTCTTAAAGAAGGATGAGTATTAGATTCAACAAGAAGTTCTGTTGCATCTGTAATTTCCTTCACTCTAAATGAAAACTCAGCATACTCACTCTTACTTCCAGCGGCATTTACTGTTCTCACGTAAAGAGTATAATACTCGTTTTCACCAGTCTCTGTAAGATTATTAATTCTTACCTCATTTAACTCTGTATCTCCTTTCGCAATAACCTTTTCTTCAATTCCATTGATCTGTTTTAAGATATAATCATAAGAGGTTATTCCAACAATTCCATTATTACCTGCTGAGGGAGTTACCCAGTAAAAATGGCCTGAATTATATAAACTATATCCCGATGTGCTATGAGTATCTGAAAGAATAACAGGTTTTTCTGGAACTTCACCAGTAACCAAAACTTTATAATGCATAACCTGACCCACATTCCCTGCTGCATCAACTGGCTGAACATGCAGATAACTAATTCCATCCTGAATTGAATTTAACTGAATAACATCAATCAACGCTGTACTATAATTTCCTGCTAGATATGGATTGTAATCTTCATCAGTAT
>DAOVRZ010000126.1:0-15066 GCA_030627905.1 Halanaerobiales bacterium | reverse complement strand
TTCAATCACATAGGTCTTTTTGTCATACCCATTTTTCTGGTTTTTTATATTTCTTCAGATGTTCATAAGAAATCATTGCAATTCCCAGTTAAATTATTACAAATCACCTGCAAACTCATTATTTATTCCGAGAGACTATTTGATAAAGATAGATCGTTTAATGATTCGGATAACATTTTCCTTTCTTTACTCATGAGATGCGCGCGCCCAGTTTCTATCCCGACCATTTCTTCCGCGATCGCTACAGAAAAGATCTCATATGCAAGGGATGTTAAGTAACATATCTAAGGCAATTTTGAGGATAAAGAAAGGCATTAAGGGTATATCTAAACTAATTCTCCTAATTCCTTTCTTCAGCGGATTATATGAAATAAATTCATTAAAAAACCTGAAGGTTAGCTTTCTAACCTTCAGGTTTCCCTTTTGATCTATCTTTTTATTCCTAATTATAACCCTGAACTAGATAGAGACAGCCTATATTTGAAATTAATTGTTCTAAACTAAAATTATTATTTTCTTTCCTAAAATAAAGATATACACTTGATTTTAAAGGTGTTAATAGAAGCCTAAAGGAGAATTGAAATCATGAAATATAAATTTGTTCACTAACATTAGATTATCTAAAGGAAATTAAAAAAACGGATTTTTTGTTTTAAGAAGGAGAATTGAGATATCTAGAGAAATATTTAATAATCATGCAGAAACTATAAAAAATAGTGTGGGAGGACAATATGTTAACATGAAAGAATTCAATTTTACTTATTTTAGTTATTATCGTCCTGTTTGGTATCGGAGGTTGCAGTTCTACCCATAAAGTAGAGCCTACCCCCGTCAAACTCCAATAAAGGAGTGGATAATTTCTGGATTCTGCTGACCCCTGAGAATTATCAAACGACAACTTCAGTTACGCTTAGTTTAGAAAAGTTTGCCGGTTTAGCCATTGAATCAATCCATGGGTTTATTTCCACCAATGATCCAGAACGGGTTTATGGCTATGGTCATTCAATCTTTTATGAGATTAATCCCCTGAGTGAAACTATTGTAAAAGAAACAGAAATGGCGATTGGATACGCTACTAGTGGAATATCCATGGTTCACTCCCCGGAAGATGGCAAATTTTATTATTGGAAAACATTTTACAATCAGATAGGAGTATTTAATCTGGTGACTGGAACAATAGAAGACTTTCCTCAAGATATAGTAACAGGCGGTATTCGTGATATCAAAATTAACCCTGCAACCAGAAAAATGTATGTACTGACCGAGGAAAGTTTATATATTCTTGATATGGACACAGCAGAACAGATTGCCTATTACCCGGGAGTAGGGGGATACTGATTAAATCTAGATTCAGAAAACAATAAACTATTTGTTGGCAATAATGAAGCTGTTGAAAGCTATATATTAGGAAATGGCCATTTAACCAGAGAGGCATCCATTGACCCCTTTCATATTATAGACATAATGGGACTTAGTCCTGATAAAAGCAAAATAACTGTTATCTGTGATAGCAGTAAATTCTGATGAAAGTAAGGTAGTGGTATTTTGTTATACAAATGGTGATACAAACATCCATTTTCTAGATATATAAAATAAAAAAAGAGCCGCTCGTTGGCTCTTTTTTTATTTTAAATAAAGCTAAAAACGACCATTAATTTAATTATGGAATGTAGTAGTGGAAATATTTATAACAATTTCTTTTTTTTATAATGTGGTCGTTATGCGCATAAGTACAAACAAAAATTTTTATGTGCTTAGCATCCAGAGAATTGAGTCTACATCTCACTGTGCGATGTAGCCTTTATCATTAATTTTTCGGGGGGATTTCGTAAAAACAGAGGTCTGATTGATTTAGCATAAAACATAGGACAGCATTAGTAAATACATGTTTGATAGATATAAAAAAACTTGGATTCACAACTGATATAATCGGGAATGGAAGCCAATCTAATTTTATGAAAAAGCTTGTGGTGCAAAAAATATTCCAATAGCTAATTTACTATTTATATATATTGTGTAACGGGAAGAAGTATTTAAAATCAAGGAATTTTCCTTTTATAAAGCAAGGTTATTTGTATCCATCTACCATTGATTGAATATGACCCAAACCAATGGTATAATAGACACAGCATTATTAGCCATAATCCTAAGTAGTCTTAAGGAGCTGATATAAGTGACCAATACCAAATTTACCGTAATAGACGTCGAAACCACAGGTCTATTCCCAGGTGGAACCGACAGAATCATTGAGATCGCGTTGATTTCGTTGGATTTTGAGGGGAACATTCTCCGTGAGTACGAAACATTGCTCAACCCCGAGCGTGACCTCGGACCGATTCATATACATAAGATCACTGGAGCTATGGTTCAAAATGCTCCAATATTTTCCGATATACTGGGTGATTTAGTAGAGTTTCTAGCTGGCACCATTGTAGTCGGACACAACGTCAGCTTTGACTATCGCTTCTTAGAAAGCGAGTTTCAGCGAGCAGGAATTACTTTACCGACAATCCCTAGTATCTGCACGTTAAATCTAGTGAAAAAAGTAGACCCGAACATTCCGTCTGGCAAGTTGACCCTATTGTGCGATCACTACGACATTCAGCTGGAAAATAGTCATTCTGCATACGCTGACTGTGAAGCGACTGCTAAATTGTTCAGGATATTAATGCGTAAATATGGCTTATATAATATTACCCAAACGCTTTCAACCCCTCTGGGGATTGAAGATTGGCCTGAACTGCCAAAGTCTAACATTTGTTTCAAGCGTTCTCATTACGAGAATCTTCCGAAGGAGAAGAATTATATTGCAGACCTGATTGCGTGTTTGCCACACAGGAGTATAGCCACATCTGAAGGAGAGCTGGACTATCTGAATTTACTGGAAATAATCTTAGCTGACAGGAAAATCACCTCCACAGAATCTCGACTTCTTCATGATCTTGCGCTGGAGTACAATATTTCTCAAGAAAAAGCAGTTGAGCTGCATAGCCAGTATCTTTCAGACTTAATCCGGATTGCTCTTTTAGATGGAATAATAAGCGACTTTGAGATGGCTGACCTCAAACAAGTTGCAGAATTACTTAGCACATCTGAGCAAGACTTAAATGCCTTGATTTCTGATACAAGTACTTTGGAAATGACTTGTTCACCTCTCGAGAACCGAAATAATCTTAAAGGCAAAACGGTTTGCTTCACCGGTACTTTGCGTTCCAACTACAAAGATATGCCTATCACCAGAGCATTAGTGCAGAAACTTGCGCTTGAACATGGTTTGATTGTTAAGCAAGGCGTTACGAAAGGTTTAGATTTTCTGGTTACTGCTGACCCTGATTCAATGTCAAGCAAAGCTAAGAAAGCCAGAGCTTATAATATCCAAATCCTGGCTGAGCAAGCATTTTGGTCAATGCTGAGGGTTCCGGTTTCATAGGTGGATGGCTGTATTCGGAGGACAGGTTGAGTCTCTGTTACAGATAGGAGTTAACGAGGTTATAGCTGATATTGACCAAGATAACTTTCCATTAAAGAAACTGCTGTGGAAAAAAGTCTTAGGTAAAGAGGTGAATCATTCACAACAGCTGCTCATGAAAGTGGTTTTTCAGATTCAGCTTACTTAAGCCGAACTTACAGACAAATGTTCGGAATTTGTCCATCGGATCTGTTAAAGTCATATCAGACTATTGAGGTTATATTTCATTTTGATAATTTATCATAATTTCATAAAAACATGAAGATTAACTGCTCTCTTGCTGCCAGCTACTTTATGCAGTCAGCAGCTTTACTGGATCTTGGAACATGCTGGATCAATTTTGGAACTGTCATTACATCACTAGAAATATTAAATGAATTGGGAATTCCGGATGACTGTGAAATTGTAGCTCCCATCATGGTTGGTTATCCTATTGAAATACCAGATATGCCCAGAAGAAAAGATCCTGAGATTTTAAAGGTAATCTAATAAATGGAATAACCAGGATTATCTATAGGAACTGTAAGTTTGTTAAAAAGCAGTAGTAATCAAACCATTAAAAAATGGTGTAAAAATAAGAGGGCACTGAAAAAGTACCCTCAGATCATTCGAGAAAATCGTAGGTATAACAATATAACCTACGATTTTTTCTTATATAAAACCACTCAAAGTAGTGATTTTACAAGCTTTTTAAGTGTTTTTGTAGTATAATTATAGTATCAAATTAAGTGGGTGATATTATGATCCAGCAACAGCAAACCTTGATTTTAAGTCCATACATGGACATTTATGATCTAGTCGTTTCAAAGGATAATTTATTACGAAAAATAAAGGAATTAATAAACTTTTCTTTTATATATGATGAATTACTTGATATATTAGCAATTACACCTTTAAGAAATGTTTTTTTGGCAAATTAACGTATCGGGAACCTATTATTTACTCATAAAAGGACTTAACTCAGCAAGATTGCTATAATTTTGAATCAATAAAAAAGCCTTCGCTAGCAGATTCTGCCAGTGAAAGCTTTTATTTAACATTACTTATTCGGTATTTGAAACGATTTTTCTAACCTTATATGTAAGCTGCCGTACACCTTGTACGGAATCTATTTGGAAATCACCTATAGTGTATCCAACACCCGGCTCTACGTTGATCGCAATATAAAAAGTTTCACCGTTAAAGGTTAGTTTACAGTTTACGCTACCCATATAGTCATAACTATAAACTAGAGGGGTATACAAACCAAGTGTGTGTGAAGTATTGAGGTTCCAGATTTCTGTACCTCCATTAGTTATATTTTCTGAGAAAATTCCGTTTGGCGATGGTCCTTCATCGATCCAGTAATAATTATTATCTGGTTCCCAAATTCCCAAATTGCAGTCCCCACTTGACCAGATCATCTTTACGCTTAGCAGCGTTCCTGGAGTAGTCGAACCTGTGTATTCTACAAAACGAAGGATGAACTCATCCCAATCGGTATCCTTAGAAAGCAAGAAGCTGACATATTGATTTGACTCCGAATAATCTGGCCACTCTTCGGCGGTAGCAAGAAAGATTGAAAGGCCAAAGGCTTTTCCTTGATATTCAATCATCTCCTTGTGGTTGACAACCGCGTTTCCTATGGCCTGTTGTAGGGCTGTCGCTTTATTCACCACATTAGTATCCAGAGATTTATTAATCAGCTCTCTGCTCAAATCATAGAGATCATTATATTGCAATACAGAAAACCATGTTGTATTATTCCAAGACCTATACACCCCGTCTAGATCTGTTGTCTGGTACAATGCTGTAGCAAAAGCCTTAAAAGCGGTAATCAAGTTATCAAATTCCACTCCCAGACTCAGTGCTGAATAAGTTTCTGTTCCTTCACCATTGGTACTGTAGTGATTATAGTAGTCATTAACTAATGTTTGGGCAAACTCCAGCGTGGTGATAGTTGGATTGCTTTTCAACACTTCCAAAAGTGTTTCATAATTGTTACCTCCGCCAGGAACCTCCGCTTGCGAACCAACTAGATAATTCACTTCATTACGCCATTCATAAGCCACTTCTAGAGTTTGCATCAAACAGGCATCCATATTGATGATTTCGATTTTCTTACCTGTGACTTGCCGGACATTTGCTAAAGCAGAGGCAATTTCATCTGCAGTCAAACAACTCCATGGGTCCGTGCCAGTTGTATCATCCCAGCAAATTCCTTCTACTATTATCGGTGCAGGGTTAGCACCTTCTTTACTATCCAGATTACTAACTCGACTGATGGCTTTCGGATAAATCCCATCACCGTGATCCCACAAAGTTAAAATAGTCCGTTCTGCCGAGTAAGCCTGCTGACAGGTAAGTAGGAAATTTTCGAGTACCTGCGGGTCAGACATATCCAGTTCCCCATAATCTTGTACCAATTCAGACACAATGTTAGTAGAGTTATTTACATCCTTGGTAATTCGATATAATCGGGTTCCTGACCAGTCTCCGTTGGAATTATCATAGTTTGGATTGCGGTCTATTAACACTAATATATTCAAATCCAGGGTAGAGCCCACCTTTTCCATTTCGTTTATATCATCAATGGCATACGATTCTAGGTCATTATCACCATCAAGATACACGAGAAAATTCCATTTGGCCAAATCCGGATTTTTACTAAATACGGCTTTGACATTGTATTCTTTATTCAAAGTAATGGTCGTAGGATTAATACTTCCAGTAATGTCACCTTGCCATTCTTTAAAACTCCAACCTTGAGCAGGAACTGCTTTAAGTTGCACTGTCGTACCTGAATCATACATACCTTGTGGATTTACCACAAGAGTTTGTTCAACTATTCCTTCGCCTTCCACAGTAGCATTCACTGCGTATTGTGTAGATATAAAATGTGCAGTAAAATTCTTATTAGTATTCATAACTACAGTAACAGTTGGTTCATTGCCAGAGGCATCTCCACTCCAGTGTTCAAACTTCCAGTTAGCTTTGGGGGTGGCAGTGAAGCTTACTATTGTACCTGATATATATTGGCCGCCCGTAGGTGAAACTGTTCCTTCACCATTGGTGGAGACATATAAAGTGTACTGCTTAGTTAACGGTACACATCCTGCAATGAGTGCTATTCCGATGGTCATTATTAACATACAGATTAATTGACGTTTTGACATATACAATCCTCCTCTATTTTGAGGTATTAAACTCATCTGCCTAATGGATAGTCTAATTGAAAGTACTCTTATGAATAGTGAAAAACTTGTACACCTTCTTTTCCATTTAGCAGTTTAAGCATAATCCAAATATCTCCAATTCCATCATCAGAACGTCCAATCTAAAATCTCTCAACAGAGTTATTTAGTCTTTCCGGGCCCTTTAGTCATGAAGTATGCAACAAATCCTTCCTCGTTTCTAATAAAGATAGCTTGCTTTATCCTAAAATAGTGCGAGTCATTCCGATAAATTTCGAAGCCGTTATATATCTGATTTGTTTTATAAAACTTTTCGCTATAGGGATAGTTTGTTCCAGAATATTCGTAGGTATTTTCTCCCAAGATGATGGTTTTAGGAGTAATGTTCTTGGCAGATACTATCAAACTTGTCCTGGCATTTATCAATAGTTCACAAGGCTTTGTGTTGTGGAGATTGCTGCCTTTAACTGCCCAGAAGTCTACTATTTTCACCACACTGGTGAAATTACCCATCTCCACCTTCTCAGCAATCTTTAGAGCTTGATAAATTGATATATCTTGCTCGTTTAATGCTGAGGCAGGAACTGCAAGTAAAAGTAAGAAAAGAGTACTAAAAAGTATCATTTTAGTTGACATCTTTCAACCCTCCTAAAGTTTGCGTTTTTGATATTAAAATCTTCCAACTTATGGTGAAGACAAACACCCACGATATTTGTGATACGACTATCAGGTTTTTTAAGATATTTTCTTCTATTTTTATCAAGTTCCTACTACATTTGGAGGTGTTGTACTAAATCCCCACTACCTGATTATATAACAAGGGCATCCCCGGCAACTTGGCCGGAGAAAGCCCCAGTTTAAGACTAACTATTTGTCATGCGGAAAGGTTTTTGAACAACTTTATATGTAAGTTGTCGTACACCTTGAACGATTTTAATCTTGAGGTCGTCGATTAGATACCCATAACCTGGAGCTACATTGAGCATTATATTATAGGTTTCACCTCTGAAGTTTAATTTAAGGTTTATATTACCTGTATAGTCATTACTATAGACCATTGGGCTATACTTACCTAAAGCATGGTAACTGTTAATAGCCCAGGTTTCTTTTCCACCATTATTCATATCGGCGGAGAAGATACCGTTTGCTGATGTTCCTTCTGAAATCCAGTAGTAACTATTATTTGGTTCCATAACGCCTAAGTCAACGTTACCTTCTTCCCAAGTCATGTCAACACCTAACACAGAGGTGTTAGTAGTTTCAGTACCACCTGTGTACTGAACATACCGCAAAATGAATTCATCCCAGTTGGTGTCGATAGAAAGTGGGAAGCTAACATATTGGTTTGGATCAGAATATACTGGCCATTCATCAGCATTAGCCAGGAAGATTGAAACGCCAAAAGCTTTACCTACAAAAGTGCCTGTTTCTTTGTGGTAAACGACAGCACTGGAAATAGCAGTTTTTAAAGTATTAGCCGTACTTACAACATTAGTATCTTTACTTTTTATAGCTAATTCTCCTGCAAGATCATAGAGGTCTACATATTCATCATAAGTAAACGAGGTTGCAGCTCTTCGAGCTTTAGTAACTGCACCAAGATCTGTGGTCTGATACATTGCTGTAGCGAAAGCATCAAAGGCAGTGACCAGATTATCAAATTCTACTCCAAAGCTCATTGCAGAATAGGTGGTTTTCATTCTGCTATAGTTTGTAGAGTAATCGTCAACTAATGCTTTAGCATAGTCCAGTGTGGTTTGAGTTGGATTATTTTGTAAAGCTGCGAGACATCCTTCATAATTGTTGCCGTCGCCTGGAACAACCTCTTGTGAACCAACCAAGTAAGACATTTCATACTGCCATTCATAAGCCACTTCCAACTGTTGCATCAGACAAGCATCCATATTGATAATATCAATATTATTACCAGTGATTGCCCGGGCTTCTGCAAGAGCAGTAGCTATTTCATTACCGGTCAGACAATCCCATGCACCTGAACCGGTTGTATCATCCCAGCAGATACCTTTATTTTCGTTTAAGTCAGCACCGTTTCTTGGATAAATCCCATCACCGTGGTTCCACAGAGTCAGGACGGTTCTGTTAGATGGATAAAGCTGTTGACAGTTGACGATAAAATCTTTCAGTGTTTGAGGATTAGACATATCAAGTTCGCCGTAATCTTGTACCAGTTCGGAGACAATGGTTGAAGAGTTGTTTACATCTTTGGTAATCCGATATAACCGGGTCCCAGTCCAGTCCCCGTTGGTAGTATCATAATCTGGATGGCGGTCTACTAATGCCAATATGTTGATATTCGCATCTGAGCCAACCTGTTCCATTTCGTTCATGTCTGAAATGGCATATGATTCCAGGTTGTTATCGCCATCGAGATATACAATAAAGTTCCACTCAACTGGAAGAGTAGTCAATAGAACTGCTTCGTTATTCAATTCATTTACAATAGACTTAGTTAAACAACCAGACAGACTTACGATTCCAACGATGAGAATCAATAGGGAAATTAATAAACGTTTAGACATTTTCATTCCTCCTCAATTTGTGATTTTAAAAATTACCTTGCAGGTTTAGTATTATATCTGGGTAGCATTTTCTGGCTCAAAAGAGATTCAGTACACCTCCTTCTGTCTTTTTTTTGCGATTTGTGCTTAATCTACATCGTGTTGTATGATATGACTCTACCTTTAATGTCCTTCCATTATTGCGGCATCTCCTATGCATTGAGAGAACAAGAATATTAGTGAGTGTTACTACGCTTATAATATAACATATTTTGTTTGTATTTATAAATTATTTAGAAATATGTGATGAAAATATCTATAACATTTGTTTTATTTGGAATGTGGTCGTTATGGGCATAACTACAAACAAAAACCTTTACGTTCTTAGCAAAAGCGGCAGGAATATGTGGATTCCACAAAATAAACACTTCCATTTTTATTTACAATAACAAAATATTGTACTCTAAAATATATGAAAAGTATCAGAAAAAAAGAATATAAATAATTCGATAACAGAAAATATAGGACAATGATAACATGAACAGTTTTTTCTTTAGAAAAGGAGAATCAGATACTCAAGTAGAATGAAATATATAAAGAAATTTATGGTAGAGGGGGAAATTGTATTAGAGTTTCACTTTTAAAAATAGAAAAAACCACTGGAAACTAACTATAAATGAGAGGTAAGTGGTTAGTTATTGAGGGCGAAGGAAGCGGATATACCAACTACATCAGATAAACTTCTTCACAGTACAGTACTGGCAATTATTTACTTGCATTATGATTGGATTCATGGTTCGAAGATGAAATTTATCACTCCTTTGTCATACTTTCATAATATTCTTGAAGGAGATGTTTGGCCTTGCTTAATTTTGTTTTATGAGAAAACTATAAAAATTCTATGAAGAAGAGGTAAGCAGAATGAAGAAAGTTGGATTAAGAGAAGTAAATCGGTATTTATCAAAAAAAACAGAAAAAGAGCTTAAAGAGGAGATAAAGGAATTATATAGGTTATTTCCAAAAGTTAAAGAATATTATCAGTCAAAAATTAGTCCTGAGAATGAATTAGATATCTTAGTAAAATATCGGATGATAATATATAAAGAATTTTGGCATGAACCACCTAAATTACGATATTCTGTTATGAAAAAAGCAATATCTGATTTTAAAAAAGTCTCTACTCAATCAGAGAATGTTGCTGACTTAATGTTGTCCTATGTTGAGAATGGTGTTGAGTTTACTATTAATTAAGTTTGTAAGTGTAAGAAAAGATATAAAAAAATTGGTTTGATACCATAAGGGTTGAGCATTAAAGCCGCCGACACCTGCTAAACTAGGAAAGTTAAAACAGCAAATTTTTAATAGAAAAATGTAGAGGTATCAAGGTTTTAGGGGTTAAAAACCTTTAAAACTTTTGACAATACCTTTCATAATGCAGAGGTGATATAATGACTTCAGGTTCAAAAAGAATGATTTCCTTTATTGTATTAATATTGGGTTTTGCTATAGGTATAATTGTTGGTAGACTTAATAAACCTTCATTTGTCTGGTTGTTTATAAATACAAATATTTTGTATATTGATAACTTAGATGTTTTATTACCTTCATCGTATATAATATCGGGGTTGCTTTTTTCTTTACTATTTAAATATATAGTACAGCATCTCCTAGAAAAAAATAATATAGAAAGCAATATTATTTTTATTCTCCATAATAATTTTTATTCGTTAATAGCTCATATAGTATTGTGCATTATTGGGATGCTATACGCAGGTTATCCTATTGGAATTTTTGTGTCATTACTATTATATGTTTTTGTTGGATTTTTATTTATTTATCACAAAAGCTCTTTATTTAACTTTCTTTCGGTTGTATCAATACCATCTCTTTTTATAAGCTCTTGGTTTATATTTCAACTTGCCGATTTGAATAAAATAGAAAGCCTTAATATATCAATGAACACAATTAATGTATTTTTGACCTCTCCATTTATTGGCTTTAATTATCTTGGCTTGCAAGATAATCTATTTTTCATTACTTTTATAATTCCAAGTGTGTTATTATGGGTTGGTATGCAATTGAGAAAGAACATAGCTAAATCTTAAACCAAACACCTTTTCTAATTGTTCAAAGACAACTTTCATCAAACTTACATAACTGTTCGGGATTGGTTCATATTGGTGAGGAGAAGATTTGCAAAGTGGAAAAAAGGTAATTATTAAAAATGAGACTAGTTTGATCAAAAAGTGAAATGGGTGATAATAAGAATGGCAAAAAAGAAACGTAAAAGTGGACATTATTGTATTGTTTGTGGTAACAGGAAAGCAAATGAGAGATTTTCTGGCAAAGGCCATACACGGCATATTTGTAAGAAATGTTCAAAGAAATCGCCTGAAGAGCAGCAAGAGGGAATAGATATAAATAGGTTATACAATTTATGTAAGTACTCAAATCTCTCGAAGAGTAACAAAAAGATGTTAAATGATTTTTTAAATGATAAACGTGAGAATGTTAGAAAAACTGCCCAGAGAATTGAAGATTGGTTCTATCCTAAATTTGATGATGAGCTTGAATGGTATGTGGTAGAAGAGAGCGAGATCCCAGATGAGTATGATGAAAATTATGAATTCTTTAACCCAAGATTATGGGATGGAGTTTTTGATAATCCAGTTGATTTTAATGAGGAAGATGAGAATTTTATAGATATTCCTTTTTAAAGTTGGAATAAAAGCCATCTAATGAATTAATGGGGCTTATAGCTATCTCAAATAATCATAAGAAGCAAGAATCTTACTTTTATCTGAAGTCCCAAATTCATGTGCCGAAAATATATCGAAAGACATAGGTAGGTTTTGAAAGGAGATATAAAATGATAGCTTTTACAAAGTCAAAAGAAATAGCAAAAATTAATAGATCTAACCATCAGCTAAAAATTACCATTTCGTCTGAAACCAATATATTGTTAGTTATATTTTCGGTTTTTTGGCTTTTAGGATGGAATTTAGGTGGTAAAGAAATTATTACAATCACCAAAGACGTTCTTGGAATTGAAAGAAAAATATTTGGAATAGGTTTTTAAAAAAACTATATAGCATCAGAAGTGAATAGTATTAGATTGTCATCAGTGAGATATAATTATTTTTATAAAGATCTTTTATCTTTATTTATAGGTTATGGTATTGGTAAAATTTCATTTGATTATGGCATTAATACAATTAAATTTGGAAATTCCATCAGCAAAGAAGAAAGTAACAAAATAATAAATATTATTGAAAAATATAAAGGATTACATATACAACAAAAAGTTAAATTTTTAGTTAAACCCAAATTAAGAGGGATAGCAAAAATACAGGAAGAGAATAAACAGTTAATAATTATATTACCTCTAAGAAAGATAACTTTTCTAAATATCTTTTTAATGTTATTTTTTATCTCTTGGATAAGTGGCTATTCCCAATATCAACAGATGAATATTTTTTTAATATATTTATGGACTGGTATTTCTTTATTAATATTATTTCTTTTATCTTGGAATGTTGCATCTAAAGAAGTTATAATCGTATCACCTCAAGAGATAGTTATTAAACGAATGGTTTTTAGTTTTTCAGTAATAAAAAAATATTCATTTGAATTGGTTACAAATATAAGGTTAGTATCTGATACTAACAGATTTCTAAGTATAAAAGAGTTTTGGGGATTTGGAGGAGGTGTAATTGGTTTTGACTATAAAGAAAAAACCATTAAGTTTGGAAGGTCATTGGAGGAAGGTGAAGGAAATTATCTAATAAAAACAATATGCAATTGGATTGAAGATTTGTGAGTTCGCAAGAAAAAGTAAGTAAATTTTACATATGATATTTGAATTTCACGGGGGAATCCTTATGAAAGCTAATAAAGAGTATGGTGCTGAGAAATTATTAGAAGAAGCCAAAACAAATTTATTTCAATTTAATTTAATGGCAGCAATTAGTTTAACAGAAAAAGCTATAAATATAGATGATAGGTTAACAGAGGCATATCGATTTCTTTCACATTTATACTTTTATTTTGAGAAAGATTATTTGAAAGCTCATGAAATAATTAATAAAGCCATTGAAGTTTCAAATGATGAATATCAAAGTTATAAAATTAAAGGTGATATTTATAATGATGAGAAAAAGTTCAATACAGCTATTGAAAGCTATAAAAAAGCTTTAGAAAAACTGACTTCATTAGATTCAGACATACTTGCACAAATAGGGGATTGTTATTTAAGTATGGGTAATAACAAGGAAAGTAAGAAATATTTCCAGAGTGCAATTGAAGCGGATCCACTATGTATACATGCAATAAGAAAGGTCAGAGTCACATATGTTGAAAATGGAGAATATATGCAAGCCTTTGAGTTATGGAAAATGGATAATCTAATTGATGAAAAAGAAGTTGAGGGAACTATTGAATTAAATAGCAAGAACATAAAAAAATCAATAGAAGATATTGAAATTCATTCTATAGATTATTCTAACCTTATACAACTTGGAAATAGTTATTATGAAGCGACTTTATATAAAGATGCAGCTATTGTATATAAGAAAGCATTAAAGATAGACTCATCTCTTTCTGATATTGTGAATAAAGTTGAAATTATAGAAGATTATTTAAGGATTTTAGAAGAGTTTAAGGAAACCAGTTTGGAAATATATAATTCTATAATTCACGGAGAAAAAAGAAAAATAACAAAGCATAAACAGATACTTTATAGTATATTACGTAGATTAGCATGTTATTATAAAGAACTAAAAAACCTACCCCGAAAGATTAATAGGAAATCATGGAAGGAAATTCGTAAATTTTATTTAAAAGAATTTAAGTTACATATTGAAGATTTCTTTGAAAGAAAACAATTGTACGGGACATATACTTCCTATGTAATAAATAAGCAAAACTCAATTGTAAACTATTGGAATAAAAAAGGGAAGATTCAATGTATTGAATTAGGGATGGACATAGATCAAAATTATCCTACTTGGGCATGGAAATATTTCGAAAAGGAACTGGAGGCTGGGTAAGTCCAAAAGTAAAAAGCACTGTTTATTATGTGTCAGATAGAAATAAATCCATTAGTAAGTACTGGAAAGCTATTACTGATGAAAGAATATCTAAAACATGGAATGAGAAGGTAGACAAAGATTTATTATATGACACATATGCTGTGGAAGAAGTGTTTTATTCTGAAGGGTTAAATTACCGGTTTCAATTAAAATTTATAAATGAGATCTATAATGAAGCCATAAGAAAATATGATAGTGAAAAAGAACAGAAAAAATATTTCTTTAAAAGATTTTATCAAACTGTATATCAGATATCTATCATTGCACATGAAGGTCAACATACCATTGATATGAATAAAATTATATCAATGATTAAAATATGTATATATGCTTTGACTAAACGAACAAGAGGATTTTCAGCTGCTCTTGAATATAAAGCAAAACTAACTGAATTATATTATGGTGAATCTCCTTACTATTCATTAGATGCCCTTATGAGTCAAGATATAAATAACAGCTCACCTCATGGAAAAGCCAATACTATAATATTCAAGAGAATTGTGAAGTATATTAAAAATAATCCTCATGACTTTCAACAAATCGATGTTTCGAAGAATATTTTATTGCAATTAGATAAACTTGATATTTACCAAATACGTATAATAGCAAAGTGTATTTTTTAACGATATTTCATAAGGCGAAACCCCCATCTATAGAGTGGATTACTGAAAAATAAGCAAAATCTATGGTAACTATTCAGTCGAATCAACAAATTCGTACTAAATCTCATTAAGTTTTTTACTGTTTTAATTTTTTCTTTTAATTTAAAAATACACATAAAAGTTGTTCCAAGTTGGCTTGAAGTGTTGAAAATG
>DAOVRZ010000002.1:0-113137 GCA_030627905.1 Halanaerobiales bacterium | reverse complement strand
TCATAATCTGCAAATAAATATACCAAGTCACTGATTAAATTTCTCATTGAAAAACCATCTGAAATGATATGGTGCATATCAGCGATAAGTACATGTTTATTTTCAGCAAACTTAACCAATGTAACACGTAGTAATGGTGCTTTACTTAAGTCAAATGGTCTAATTAACTCTTTTACAGTATTCTCTAGTTCTGTTTCAGCTATTTCTAACTCATTAAGTTTAAACCCAATTTCATCATAAATTCTTTGGACTAATTCTCCATCTATCATTTCAAAAGATGTTCTAAATGCTTCATGTCGTTCTATCAGTTTTTGGAATACGTTTGTAAAGTGTTCCTTATCTAATTCACCTTCTAAAATCAATACTGTTGGCATATTGTAAGTTATATTATTACCTTCTAATTCTTTCAAAGCATAAAGTCGCTTTTGGGCAGAAGATACTGGATAGTATTCTCTCTTCTCTACTGGTTCAATTGCTGTAAATAAAGTTTTCTTAGCATTTCGAACAAATTGAGCTAAATCTTTGACAGTTGGTGTCTTGAAAATCTCCTTTAAAGGCATTTCAACATCAAACTCTTTCAATATCTTTGAAGTCAGTTGAATTGCTTTTAAGGAATGACCACCTAACTCAAAGAAGTTATCATTAATACCAATTTTCTCAACAAATAAGACTTCTGACCAGATTTTAGCCATCTTTTCTTCTGCTTCATCTCTAGGAGCTACATACTCTGTACCTAACTCTAGATTACCTTCTGGTGCTGGTAAAGCTTTGCGATCTACTTTACCATTTCGGGTTAATAGCATCTTATCTAAACTGATGAAATATGATGGTATCATGTATTCTGGTAAATCTTTCGATAGATATGTTCTTAAATCTGCTACTGAAATTTCTTCATCTGTAACAATATAAGCACAGAGATATTTAGTATCATTTTGATCAGTTCTGTCGATTACAATTGTTTCTTTAATTATCTCATGATCTAATAAGCGACTTTCTATCTCTCCTAATTCGATTCTATACCCTCGAATCTTCACTTGATGATCTATTCTTCCGATAAATTTGATATTTCCATCTTGTAACCAACTTACTAAGTCCCCTGTTCTATATAATCTCTCACCTTCGCTAAATGGATTGGCTATGAATTTTTCAGCAGTTAGTTCTTCACGTTTCAAATATCCTCTTGATACACCTGCACCACTGATACATAATTCTCCTGAGATACCTATTGGCTGTAACCTGGTTTTTTGGTCCAAAATGTAAAGTTGTACATTTGGCATTGGTTTACCTATTGGAATCGTATCATAGATATCATAATTGTCGATGGTGACATCATAGGAGCTGGAGTCAACACAGCATTCGGTTGGCCCATATACGTTTGTAATGATTGGTTTTGAGTTTGTGAATCTACTTAAGAAACTTTCTGCTAAGTTCTTTGTTAAAGCTTCTCCACCGATTACAAAATGTTTGATACCTAACTTGCTATGTCTTTCCTCCATACTTTCTAGCAACAATCTAATATGTGTTGGTGTACCATCAGAGACATCTATACTGTACTTTTCATAAAATTCAAGTAGTTTTAATCCACTTAATCTAGTGTTTTCTGGCACTATAAATAAACTATGTCCTAACAATAATGATGCAAAAATATGTTGTACGGAAGCATCAAAGACATATGGTGAAACCACACAAATATTTAAACATCTTTGATACTGAGCATAGATTTTTTGATCTAAACCACTTACAAGATTTGCTACATTTCTGTGTTCTAACATTACTCCTTTTGGTTTTCCTGTTGAACCAGAAGTATAGATTACATATGCTAGATTATTTGGTGATGTAATGTTTTCTAATTCTGTTTTATCTCCACTAAATATCTTTTCATCATACAAATCTATAGATTCTACTTCTATCTCATTTGAATTTTGAATTAAACTATTTTCTGTTAAAAGAATTTTAGCATCACTATCTTCAAGCATATACTTGATTCTATCTTCTGGATAGGCAGGATCAATTGGTAAATAAGCTCCTCCAGCTTTCAATATTCCCATGATTCCGACCATCATCTCTACAGAACGCTCGACCATGATACCTACAATTTGATCTATTCCTACACCTTTATCTCTCAAGACTCTTGCTAATTGATTGGATTTTTCATCTAATTCACGATATGTCAAATTCTCTTCTTCATAAGCTACTGCAATCTGATCAGAGTTCTCCTGAACCTGTTTAGCAAAAATCTGATTAATTGTTTGAATCTTAGGAAGTTCTATATTTGGCTCATTAAATTTGTAGAGTATTTGACCTTTCTCTTCCTCTGAAATCATCTGGATATCTTGCAATAAAACATCTGGATTCTCGATAATTTCTCTGACAATATTCTCAAAATGTCTGATCATTCTTTCAATGGTTGTTTTGGTAAATAAGTTTATATTATATTGAAGGTTAAATCTAATTTTATCATTAGCTTCAGAAGCACTAAAGACTAAATCAAATTTAACTGCTGCTCCTTCAAGCTTGTATGGTTTTAGCTTCAAATCTGCTAAAAATGTTTCAGAAGTATTTATATTATCTTTAGTATTTTGCATTACAAACATGGTATCAAAGAGTGCACTTCGACTTAAATCTCTATGTAGATGTAATTTGTCAACTAACATCTCAAATTGATAATCCTGATTCTCATAAGCTTTTAATGCACTTTCTTTGACCTCATTTAAAAATTCCAAAAATGTTTTTGATGAACTTGGATAATTTCTCATAGCCAATGTATTTACAAACATACCAATAATACTATCTAAGTCTGTATGTCTTCTCCCTGCTATTGGTGAACCAACTACAATATCTTCTTGATTTGCATATTTACTAATGAGTACATTATAGGCTGCTAAGAGTGTCATGTACAGTGTTGCACCTTTTTTAACACCTAGTTCATTCAGTTTTCTAGATAATGTTTGATCAAATTCAAATTTTAATTCTTCTCCATCATAAGTCATCAAAACAGGTCTTGGATAATCTGTTGGCAAATTTAATACAGGAATTTCTCCAGCAAAAGTTTCTAACCAATATTCTTCCTGGTCTTTGATCTTCTCTGATACAAAGAGTTCATTTTGCCATACTGCAAAATCTTTGTATTGTAAACGAAATTCTGATAATTCTTTTCCTGTAAATAAAGTAGCTAAATCTTTTATTAGATTCGCAGTTGAGATTCCATCAGAGATGATATGATGCATGTCTACCAAAAATACATGTTTGTTTTCAGTAAACTTAACCATAGCAACACGCAATAATGGAGCTTTACTTAAGTCAAATGGTCTAATCAAATTATTCACTGTAGGTTCTATTTCAGACTCTGCTATCTCTAACTCGTTTATTGAGAATTCTACCTCATCATGAATTCTTTGGACTAATTCTCCATCTACCAACTCAAATGAAGTTCTAAATGCTTCGTGATGTTTGATTAATTTTTTGAATACATTTGCAAAATATTCTTTATCAAGCTTACCTTCTAAAATCATTACTGTTGGCATATTGTAAGTTGTTTTATTACCTTCTAATTGTTTTAAAGCATAAAGTCGCTTTTGAGCAGAAGAGACAGGATAATATTCTCTCTTCTCTACTGGTTCGATAGCTTTAAAGGAAGTAATTTCTGTTCTATTTATATATTCTGCAAGTTCTTTGATGGTAGGAGTTTTAAATATTTCTCTCAATGGAATTTCTACATTCAACTCTTTATAAACTCTAGAAACTAACGAAGTTGCTTTTAAAGAATGTCCACCTAAATCAAAGAAGTTTTGAGTTATTCCAACTCTCTCTATTCCCAATATTTCCGACCATATTACTGCTAGTTTTTCCTCAGTTTCGTTGGTAGGTGCAACGTAATCTTCTGCTAAATATAGTGTTTCATCTGGTTCTGGCAATGCTCTACGATCAATCTTACCTGTTGGTGTTAATGGCATCTTATCAATTTCGATTAAATAAGCTGGAACCATGTATTCTGGTAATTTATCGCGTAAGATCATTTTCATCTTTGCTTTATCTGCAACCTGATCTTCTACTACATAGTAAGCAACCAGGTAACTCTCTAAATTGTCTCGTTTGAAAGCAACTACTGCACATTCTTTAATCTCTTCTATTTGATCGAGAACTTCTTCGATTTCATTTACTTCTATTCGATAACCTCTAATTTTGACTTGATGGTCTCTTCTTCCCATAAATTGGATACTACCATCAGGTAAATATCTTCCTAAGTCACCACTTCGATATACCCTTCCTTCTCCAGTGATTGGATCTGGGCCAAACGCCCTCTCAGTCTCTTCAACCCGATTCCAATACCCCAAAGAAAGATGCTCACTTTTATAAACAATTTCACCAACTTTATAAATCACATCTACCGCTTTACCATCTTCAGCAAGTAAAAATACTTCTGTATCTTCTACAGAATAACCAACTGGTACAGCAAGCGTAGTAATCTGCGAATTTTTATCAATAAAATACTGCAAAGTAACAGTTGACTCTGTTGGTCCTAAACCATTAATAAAAATTGCCTTATCAGAGAAAAAGTATTTATAATTCTCAATATCTTTCTTAATAACCGCTTCTCCACCCATGACAATCAAGCGAATGGCTGAAAAATCTTCTTTCCCTGTCAATGTCTCGGTAAAATATCTAAAAACAGTCGGTACAGAGTGATAGATTGTGATTTTTTCTTCCTCTAACCATGCTGTTATCCCTTCTAAACCTCCAGCCTCTTTGATATTATATGGATAAAGTGTTGCACCATTTAACAAAGCTCCATAAATATCCATTACAGCCGCATCAAAACCATAAGAAGAAAATTGACTCAAACGATCATTATAAGAAATATGCAAATTATTAGTATAGTTATAGATAAAATGAAGTACATTTCGATGATTCTGAATAACACCTTTAGGTTGTCCGGTTGAACCAGATGTATATAAGATATAAGCAATCTGATCAGGTTTTATATCAACATCCAGATCATCTTGAACACTCTGATTCAGTTCATCAATATTAATAATCTGAATACCTACTAAACTTAATTTCTGAGCAAAAGCCAGATTTTTATTATTAGTCACAATCACACTGGCATTAGAATCTTTAACGATATAATTTAACCGTTCTTCTGGATATGTTGGGTCAAGTGGAACATAAATATTTCCGGATTTTAATACACCAATCATACCAACAATCATAGGTGCATCATGTTCGAACAATAAAGCAACCTGACCTTTATTTGTGACTTTTAAAATCTGCGCTGCCACCTGATTCGCCTGCATATTTAATCCTTCATAAGTAAGCTCATAATTTTTCGTTTTTACAGCAATTCGTTCTGAATATTTTTTCACCCTGTCTTCAAATCGATCAACAATTGTTTGATCATAATTCTTCTCAAATCTCTCAAATGGTTCATCTACTTTTACCTGATTTGAACTAGACAATAATCCTTCTTTTTTCAACATCAGATAATCAGTAATCGGTTTTTCTACATTTTCTGCAATTTCAGTGAGAAATTTTTGATATTCACCCAACACATACTCAATTGTCGCACTTTCAAAAAGACCAGTTCGATAATAACAATCAAAACCAATAACATTCTCATATTCATTTATATAGCATTCAAGATCAAACTTCATTACTTGTAGGTCATTAGAATGTCTTGATTGATAATTTGCTAATTTTCCACCTTTACTAAAGTTCAACATATTAAAGAATACAGAAGTAAGTGATGGTAAATTAAAATCTCTTTCTAGATTCAATTCATCTAACAATAAGTCAAATGGATAACTTTGATGTTCCATCACTTTCAATGTATTTTCACGTACTCTTTTCAGAAGTTGAGCAAAGCTTTCATCTTCATCAACTTGATTTCTAAATACAACTGTATTTAGGAAAAATCCAATAATCCCTTTCAAATCATCATGATCTCTTCCGGCTGCTGGCGCTCCTATAGCAACATCATCCTGATTTGTCCAACGACTTAAGAATGCTGTAAAACCAGCTAACAGAACCATGAATAGACTTGATTGATTAGCCTGTGCTACCTGATTTAACCCGTCCTGCACTTTAGCTGAAAGATAGAAATGATATGATGCACCACGCCGATCCTTAAAGAGACTGATATATGGATAATCTGTTGGTAAATACAGAACAGGTGTATCTGTTCCTAGATAGTTATGCCAGAACTCTTGTTTTTCATTCATCGTACCAGACTGAATCATTTTATTTTGCCAGAGCGCGAAATCTTTATATTGAACACGAAGAGCAGGCAATTGAATATCCGTTTTTTCCCGATAGGCTTCATACATCATAGTTAATTCATTCTTTAAGATACCCATAGACCAACCATCTGAGATAATATGATGCATGGTAATTATTAAAATCTGTTCATCATCTTCATGCTGAATCATAGTTAATCTAACAAGCGGGCCAGCCCCCAGATCAAACGGTGTCATCAACTCTTTTAAACCAATCTCCTTAGAAATTTCTTCATTATTTTCCCTTCCGCAAATATCAATATAATTCACCGAAACTTTAAAATCTCTCAGCACCTTTTGCTTAGGCTCACCATCAACACTAGAAAATACAGTTTTCAAACTATCATGTCGATCTACTAATGCCTGACATGCTTTTTCAAAAGCTGATTGATCAAATAAACCCGTAAAAGTACAGATATTTAAAAGATTATAAGCCACACTCTTCTCTTCTAATTGATCTAAAATCCACATTCTTTTCTGTGCATAAGATACATCATAATATTCTCGTTCCGGGAAAATTTCAATCTCACTAAAAGTATTTTTTTCACCACCAGCAATTGCTTTTGCTAATTCACCAATAGTTAGATGAGCGAAAAAATCTTCTAAACTAACTCTAACCTCTAACTCACGATGAATCTTCGAAACAATCCGAACTGCTTTTAAAGAATGTCCACCCAATTCAAAGAAATTATCATTTACCCCCACTTTTTCCACTTCTAAAATCTCTGAGAATATTTGAGTCAGCTTTTTTTCCGTCTCAGTTTCAGGAGCGATATACTTACTACCAATATTTAAGTTTTCTGTTGGTTTGGATAAAGCTTTACGATTTACCTTACCATTAGATGTAAGTGGCATCACATCTAACTTAACAAAATAAGTTGGAATCATATACTCAGGCAAATCTTTACTAAGATGAGTTCTGACATCTAACACAGAAATTTCGGCATCAGAAACAAAATATCCACATAAATATTTTCCACCAGCAACCTCATCCCAATCTAACACTACTGCATCTTTAATATCAAGATGTTTTAATAATTTACTTTCAATCTCACCTAACTCTATTCTGTTACCACGAATCTTTACCTGATGGTCTATTCTACCAAGATACTCAATATTTCCATCAGGTAACCATCTTGCCAAATCTCCAGTTCTGTACATCTTTTCGCTTAAGCAAAATGGGTTAGGAACAAACTTTTCTTGAGTTAATTCAAGGCGATTTAAATAGCCAACTGCTAATCCCACACCACCGATACATAATTCACCTGCAATACCCACTGGTTGGAGATTATTATTTTTATCCACAATATAAATCTCAGTATTGTCAATAGGCTTACCTATTGGGATATTATTTAACTTTTCTCCTGGTAAACAATCAAAATAAGTAACATCAACCGTCGCCTCCGTTGGACCATATAAGTTAAATATCCCTGTTCCATTCTGCTCAGTTAATAAATAGTGGAATTTCTCAACTTGATTTACATGTAAAGCTTCTCCACTGGTAAACACCTGTCTTAAAGATTTCAACTTCTCAAAACAGGATGTATTTTCGATCTCCTCTAAAAATGGATTTAACATTGAAGGTACAAAGTGCATAGTGGTTATTTGATTTTTCTCAATTGCTTCAACTATCTTTGTAGGGTCTTTCTCAGCTCCTGGGGCTAAAAAGCAGACCTTTGCACCAATTTGTGACCACCAGAACATTTCCCATACAGACACATCAAATGTAAATGGTGTCTTTTGTAAAATTGCATCTCCTGCACCGATAGGATATTTCTTTTGCATCCAGTGTAAACGGTTTATAGCAGAACCATGCCGAATCGCAACACCTTTTGGCTTACCAGTCGAACCTGATGTATAAATAATGTAAGCAAGATCTTCAGGAGTACTCATTAACTCTAAATTAGAATTATCCTTTGTATAGATCAATTCATCAGCTAAATTATGTATTTCACCCTCAAATTCAATCTGATCATAATCATCTATATCCCCAATGACTAACAAATGTCCAATCTCGCTATCTTTAAGCATATAACTGATTCTATCTTCAGGATAATCTGGAGCAATCGGCAAATATGCTCCTCCTGCTTTTATTGTCCCCATAATCCCAATAATCATCTCTAATGAACGTTCCAGCATAATTCCAACAAATTGATTGGCTTTTACACCTTTATCTCGCAACAATCTAGCCACTTGATTTGATTTTTCATTCAATTCTTTATAGCTAAGTTGCGAATCTTCAAAAACAACTGCAATCTGTTCAGGATTTTTTGAAACCTGTTCTTCAAAAAGTTGTTGAAGAACTTTTTCTTTTGGATAATCAGCTTTTGTATCATTAAAATTAATTAATAATTCCTCTTTCTCGGCTTCAGTTATAATTTCTAAATCTTTTATCAATACATTTTCATTACTTAAAACACTCTTCATAATCTGAATTAAGTGTCCCTCAATCTTTTCAACCAATTCTGTCCCATATGTAGCAGCATTATATCTTAAAGATATATTTAACTCTTCTAAAGCTCTGATAATCACATTAAAATTATAATTAGTCTGTTCAAAGACATCTATACCTGTAATACTAAAAGGTACATCTTGAGCAGAATTTTCATTTTCAATCATCTTAGAAATCGGATAATTTTCAAAAACAACAATATGATCAAACAAATTTTGCTTCAATATTGAATTAGCCTGAATATCTGCTAAAGGTGAGTAATCATATCTTCCTGACTCTAAGGCCAATTTTTGTACTTCTTTTAAGAGATTTGCAAAAGATTCTTCTTCAAAACAGTTAACTCGAACAGGAATAGTGTTGATAAATAAGCCAACCATAGTCTCAATGCCCTGGATACCAGAAGGTCTTCCAGAAACAACTGAGCCAAAAACTACATCACTACTATTATTATATTTTTGCAGAAGAATACCCCAGATTGTCTGAAATACAGTATTAATAGTTACAAAATTACTATTAGCTAGATTCATCAATCTTTTTGTAATATCTTTGTTGATAGTAAAGGTTATTTCTCCCGCAATATAATCACCCTGCTCATGTTTTACATATTTCGGTATGCTAACCTGTTCATCATAATCCACAAGATATTTTTTCCAATAAGCCAGAGCTTCTTTTTGATTCTGCTTCTCTAGCCAATCAATATATGTCTTATAAGAAACAGCCGGACTCAGACTCAATGGCTGATTATTCAATAAATTAGTATAAATTTGATTAAATTCATTAATTATAATTCCCATACACCAACCATCCATCAAAATATGATGATGGCTCCAAACAACTTTATAAATCTCGTCATCAACCTTAAGAACAGAAATTCTCATCAATAAATCTTTTAATAAATTAAATACTTTTTTACGATCTTTAGCTTTAAAATCTTCAATAAACTGTTCTTTTTCTTCTTTAGCCATATCAGAAATATCTTCAAAATAAATCTCCGCATTCCGTTCACTTAATACTACCTGTCGTGGTTTTTCCACCTTTTCATGCACAAAAATTGTTCTTAAAATATCATATCTTTTGACAAGAGTTGCAAAACTTTTCTCAAACAACTCCAGATTCAAATCTCCTTGAATCGTAATTGCCATCTGTTCAAAATATGCACTTGAATCCTTATTTAGCAATGAATAAAACAGCATTCCCTCTTGCATGGGAGATAAAGGATATATCTTTAAAATTTTCGGTTTTTTATTCACAAATCCTCACTCCTACTTTCAAATTTTAACTACTTATAGATTATTGCTTAATTAATTATCCAATTGATTATTTATTCAATTTCAGCAATTTTAAATTTTAAGTTTTAGGTTTTGGTATGTAACTTTTTAATGTAAAGCCTAGTTTGATGGCAGGGCATATATAGGAAAAAAAGCGATGCATAATTCAGCTCGACCAATCAAAAACGACTTTATAAAGAAAATATTTGCATCAAGCTAAGCTTCCATTATATAAGCAAAGTCCTGCAGAGCTGAATTTCTAAAGAGCGTTTTTCCTATATATGCCCTGCCATCAAACGCTACCCTACACAAAAACTACACCAAACCGCTAAAACAAATCTTCGATTAATTCCGATATCCCATCAAGTTCATACATAGTAAGCTCCTGATCACCAATATCACTCGGAGTATATTCTGTTGTATTAGTACCTCCACAATGCTCAATCACTTTACGCAAATGCTCCTGATACAGATTAATCAATTGAATCATCGAATCTTCACTAAACTGATCTTTGTTGAAACTTAATTTCATATTTAACATATCATCTACAACCAAGCCTGTCATTTCTAAAGGATAAGTTCGTTCTGCTTTACTACTGATCATATCACCTAAGTCCAAATTGGATAAATCCATTGTAGATATTTCACAATCTCCAATATTTACTTCTAAATCCTGATCAAATTGACCAAGATAGTTAAAGATCAATTCAGGTTGAAGTTTGAACTCTATCTCTTTATTTTCTGGTGATGTTAAGTATTTCAAAATTGCATATCCTATTCCTTTATTCGGTATTCTATGAAGATTTTCTTTGGTGCTCTTAATCATGTATGAGAGATCCTCTGACATAGATGAATCAAGAATAACTGGATACTGAGATGTAAACCAGCCGATTGTCCTCGATAAATCAAGCTCTGCTCCAATCTCTTCTCTTCCGTGTCCTTCTAAGATGATAGCTGTCTTCTCATGAGATGACCATTCTTTGAAAGCTATTGCTAAAGCTGAAAGTAAAATATCATTGATCTCGGTGTTATAGGCTACATGCACATCTTTTAGTAAAATTTCTGTCTCTTCTTTTGTTAGAACCATTTGAACTTCACGAGAATGAGCACGTAAATTTTCAGAAATCGCATTGGTTTTTGGTAATGATGCAATATTTGTGGCTTCGACTTCTTTCCAATATTTAAGTTCTTTTAGTAAGATCTCACTGTTGGCGTAATTATTTAAAGTGCTGGCCCATTTTAAGAAGGAGTCTGTTTTATCCTGGAATTGAATAACCTCACCTTTTAATGCCATCTCATAACCTAGTACAAAATCTTCTAGTAAAATCCTCCAGGATACACCATCTATCACTAAATGATGACCGATAATCAACAGATGATCTTCTGTGCTAGTTTTAAATAATCCAATCTGCAATAACGGGCCAGCCTCTAGCTCAAACCCCCTCTGCAAACACTCCGCCTCACTTCTAATTATCTCGTGAACCTCTTCTTCATCTCTTAGATCAAAGAGTGTGAATCCAAACAATTCACCTTCATCCAGTCCTCTATTAAACTGAACAGTTTTTGTTTCTTCCTCTCTATAAATCATCCTTAAAGCATCATGATGCTCAACAATTTTAGTAAAGACCTTTTCAATAATCTCCTCATCAAAACCATTCTTACTACATAACATAACCGCCTGGTTAAAATGATGTTGGTCTTTAAAGTTTTGTTCAAAGAACCAATGCTGAATTGGGGTCAATTCTACCATACCTGAAACTACACCTTGCTCTGCTTTTTGCTTGGTTGGTTTTACATAATTTGCCAACAACTCAATAGTTGGATATTGGAATAAATCTCTTACATTCAGTTGTAAGCCAGCCTTTTGCAATCTCGCAGAGATTTGAATTGCCTTGATGGAATCTCCACCTAATACAAAGAATATATCGCGAACTCCAATCTTTTCGACACCAAGCACTTCTGACCAAACTTTGGCAAGTGTTTTTTCAACATCTGTCTTAGGTTCTAAATACTCAATACCAGTATCAACCTTACCCTCTAATAAAGCTAAAACTTTCCGATTAATTTTACCATTTGGCGTTAGTGGCATCTCTTCTAATGAAACAAAATAAGATGGAATCATATAAACAGGTAATGATTTAGCCAATTTTGCTCTTAACTGAGTCACTGTAAACTCTTCATCAGCAACCACATAAGCATATAATGATTGATATTCTTCTGAGTCTCCTCTAACAATAACTGCGGCTTCCTTAACAAATGAAATATTAGTTAGTTGTTTTTCTATCTCGCCAAGTTCAATTCGATATCCCCTAATCTTAATCTGGGAATCAGTTCTACCAATGAACTCTATCTCACCATCAGCTAACCAGCTTGCTAAATCTCCGGTTTTATACATTCTTTCCTCTGACACGAATGGATCTGGTATAAATCTTTCTTGAGTCAATTCTGGTCTATTTAGATATCCTCTCGCTAAACCATCTCCAGCGATATACAGCTCACCAAAAACTTTTTCTGGAACTAATTTTAAATCTTTATCCAATATGTAGATTCTCGTATTAGCGATTGGTTTACCAATTGTAATCAAATCAGTATCGGTGACATCCTTAAAAGTTGACCAGACTGTGGTTTCGGTTGGCCCGTACATATTATAGATTTTAGCTTTGGTAAATAACTTCACCTTTTCTAAGATTGTTGGTAAAAGTGCTTCTCCGCCAAGCAAAATTTCACTAAGATTATTTAAACCGTTCAAATGAGCTTCATCTTCTAAGAATAATTTCATCCTTGATGGAGTTGTTTGAATCATATCTGCATTATGTTTTAGCAATAAGTCATTAAATTTTTCAGAAATTCTTTGCTCTTCTTCGTTGGCAATAACAACCTTTAAGCCTTTTGATAATGGGAGTAATGTTTCCAAGACAAAGATGTCAAAAGAGATTGTAGTAAGTGTAACAATTGTCTTATCAGATGCAAAATTAATTTTGCTCGTCATTCCTTCAATAAAATTATGAACTGAACAATGTTGAATCTGTACCCCTTTAGGCTTACCGGTTGAACCCGAAGTATAAATCACATAAGCACAATCATTAGAATCATTGACATTCTCCAAATTACTAATCTCGCAATCTTCAAAGTGCTCTACATTATCAAGATAAAGTATCTCACCTTCAAATGAAACCAGATCTTTTAAATGACTCTGAGTTAACAAAATCTTAGCATCACTATCCTCTAGCATATACTTAACTCTTTCTTCCGGATATTCTGGATCAATTGGTAAATATGCACCACCAGCTTTTAAGATACCCATGATTCCAACCATCATATCTAGAGAACGAGTCACTATAAGACCAACAATCTGATCTCTTTGAAGTCCTTTTTGACGTAATTTATGAGCAAGCTGATTGGCTCTTTCATTGAAGGCAGCATATGACATCTCCGTATCTTCAAACGTCAGAGCGGTCTTTTCTGGAGCCTTTCTAACCTGTTCTTCAAACAATTGATGAATTGTTTTTTCTTTATGATAATCTAACTCAGTATCATTAAATTTGTAAAGAAGTTGACTTCGTTGTTCATCAGAAAACATCATTATCTCAGATATCTTAATCTCAGGATTAACGACAACTATTTTAAGAATATTTATAAAATGTTCTATCATTCTCTCGATAGTCTTACGATTAAAGAGGCTGGTACTATACTCTAAAGTTAACTGATGTTTTGTAGCTGGTACCATTGTTAAAGTCAGATCAAATTTTGAGATATTATAGTCATAATTGTATGGTACAAGGTTTAGTTCTAAGTCTGTCATTTGATTGCTTTCTTGCATATTTTGCAAAATAAACATCACATCAAACAATGGATTGCGGCTCAAATCTCGTTGAACATTTAATTTATCAATCAACATTTCAAATTGATAATCCTGATTTTCATAACCTTGTAGAGCATTTTCTTTTACCTCTGCTAAAAAGTCAGCAAATGTTTTCTGAGATTTAGGATAATTTCTCATTGCTAGAGTGTTAATAAACATCCCAATAATATTTTCCAGATCATCATGTCTTCTACCCGCAATCGGTGAACCAACTACAATATCCTCCTGACCAGAATATTTAGCTAATAGTATATTAAATACTGCAAGTGTTGTCATATATAAAGTTGCATCATTTGCCTCAGCTAATTTATCTAATTTTGCTGTTAACTCTTCTCCTAGAGCAAACTCTATCGTTTCTCCCTCATAGTTCATCACATATGGTCTCTGATAATCAGTTGGTAGTGTAAGCACAGGAATCTCACCTGAAAATGTTTCCTGCCAATACTCTTCCTGTTTTAAAATATCTCCAGATTCAAAGAGCTTATTTTGCCATACCGAAAAATCTTTGTATTGGAGCTTTAATTCAGATAATTCTTTACCAACATAAAGACTTATCAAATCTCTAATAAATATCGTCATCGAAACTCCATCAGATATAATATGATGTATATCTATCATTAGTAAATGCTTCTGCTCTAATTTGACAAGTGCTACTCTCATTAATGGAGCTTTACTTAAGTCAAATGGACGGATAAAATCTTGAACAATTTGTTCTAATTCTGATTCTTGAGCCTCTAAAGAAATAATAGTAAACTCTATCTCGTCCATGATTTTTTGCACAAACTCTCCATCAATAATCTCAAATGAAGTTCTAAATGCATCATGCCGTTTGATCAATTCCTCAAAAGCTTTTTGGAATCTTTCTTTATCCAACTCGCCTTCAATAATCATCACACTCGGAATATTATAAGTAGTATTTTCACCTTCTAATTGTCTGAGTGCAAATAATCGTTTTTGTCCCGATGAAAGAGGATAGTATTCACTTTTTTCAGTAACCTCTATAGCCGCAAATGCCTTCTTCTCAGTTCTCCTAACATAATCTGCAAGATCTCTAATCGAAGGATTATTAAAAACCTCTTTTAAAGGTAGCTCTACATTAAAAGCTTTTAAAACTTTAGAAGCTAATTTTGTAACCTTTAGAGAATGACCACCTAATTCAAAGAAATCGTCATTAACTCCAATCCTGTCAATATTCAAAATCTCTGACCATATTTCTGCTAATTTTATTTCGATTTCATTTGCAGGAGCTACATAATCATTTCCAACATTGATGTTTCCCTCTATATCAGGTAGAGCTTTTCGATTTACCTTACCATTTGAGGTCAATGGTAATTTCTCTAACTGTATAAAATGAGATGGAATCATATAATTTGGTAACTCTTCTTTCATATATGTTCTTACTTCAGAAACAGATATTTCTCTTTCAGATACAAAATATGCCACCAGATATTTATTATCCATATCATCAACTTTAACAACAACTACTGTTTCTTTTATCTCAGAATGTCTTAATAAATATGTCTCAATTTCACCGATTTCGATTCTGAATCCTCTGATTTTAACCTGATGGTCGATTCTGCCTAAGAATTCTAACTTTCCATCTCTACGCCATCTTGCTAAATCTCCTGTTTTATACATTCTTTCCCCTGGCAGAAATGGGTTTTGGACAAATTTTTCTTTTGTCAATTCTGGTCGGTTTAAATAACCTCTTGCCAATCCATCTCCAGAGATAACTAACTCTCCAGAAACTCCAATTGGTTGTAACTGATTATTTTTATCTAAGATATAGACTTGAGTATTTGAAACAGGATATCCTAATGGAATATTTTCTTGATACTCTTTGTCAATCTTAAAATAAGTTGTAAATGTTGTGCTTTCGGTTGGCCCATAGCCATTGATAATAGTCAGATCAGGATATTTTGCTCGTACCAGATTAATATGTTTTACTGATAATGCATCACCACCCACAATTAAAGTCTTCAACTCAAAGAAGATAGATAAATCTTCTTCGACCAGTTGATTAAATAGTGGGGCAGTAAGCCAGATCATACTAATCTGATTATCTTTTAGTTTTTCTCCAAACTTATCTGCTGACAATTGATCATCTTTAGAGATCAGATAAAGTGTAGCACCATTTAGTAACGAACCCCAAATTTCAAAGGTAGACGCATCAAACGCCAGAGAACCAGTTTGCATAATCCGCTCATCTTCATTAATAATTAGCATATTTGAATTTGAGATTAAACGATTCACATTTTTATGCTCAATCATTACTCCTTTTGGTTGACCGGTAGAACCAGAGGTATACATAATATAGATCAAATCATCAGGCTGATTAATTAGTTCAAGATTAGAATCATCACCACTATACAATTCTTCATCATAAAGATTAATCTTCTCACCTGCAAAGGAAAGACTATCCATGATATCTTTTTCGGTCAAAAGGATGTGCACATTTGAGTCTTCAATCATGAATTTTACCCTACTCTCAGGATAATCAACATCTATTGGCAGATAACATCCTCCAGCTTTGACAATTGCTAATACTCCTACCAGCATCTTAAGAGATCGATTTGCTTGAATTCCGACCACCTTATTTTGACTAATCCCTGTATTTCGCAATATTCTTGCTAGTTGATTTGCCTTAGAGTTTAGTTCGCGATAGGTTAGATATTTGTCCTCAAATTGAACTGCAATATTATCTGGTGTTTCCTCTACCTGTTCTTCAAACAATTGACAAATCGTCTTCTCTTTTGGATAATCAACTGATGAATCATTAAACTCATCTAACAACATCTTCTTTTCTTCATCTGATATAATGCTAATCTCTTTGACTAGTTTATTAACATCAGCCATCATCAAATCAAGAATTTGTACCAGATGTCTTTCAATCCGATTAACAGTCTCTTCTGTAAATAGTTCAGTATTGTATAAAATCTTCATCTTGATACTATCACTACTAGAGATAATCATACAGAAGTTATAATTTCCAGATTCAAAAACAGATTCAAAGTGCATTTCAAAATCCAGTTTCTTTCCATCTATAGCTGAACTAACTGGATAATTCTCCACCACGATCAAAGAATCAAATAATTCATCATTCTGCGGACTTAGCTTTTGAATATCAGCAAGTGACAAATATTCATACTCGCGAATTTCTACAAGATTATTATTTACTTTGACCAAAAGATCATTTATCGTATCTTCTGTTTCTGATTTTATAACAACTGGCAATGTGTTAATTAAGATACCTACAATCTGCTCTACATTTTCTAAACTAGCTGGTCTACCAGACACGGTCATGCCTGCACAACTTTGAGTAGTATTATTATATTTTTGCAATAACACACCCCAGGCTGTTTGAATAAGTGCATTAAAAGTAATATTGTTCAACTTACAGAAATTATTAATCTCTTTAGTTTTCTCTACATCCAAAATAAGCTTTCTTTCAGCTACTTCTCCAGTAGTGATACCTTTTTTGGACGGTTGATCATATGGTAAAGAAGTCAATTCATCAAAATCTTCAACAACTTCTTTCCAAAACTTAAGTCCCTTTAACTGATCTTGTTCTTTTAGCCAATCTAAATAATCAGTAAACTGAATCTTTGGTCTGATTGGCATAGATTCATCTTCTTTTAATGCTTGATATAACTGTACAAAATCTCCTAAGATAATTGGAATACTCCAGCCATCTAGTAAAATATGATGAAATGACCAACAAAGGAAACATTCTTCATCTGATAACTTTATAAACGAAAGCTTGCTGAGATTACCACTATTAAAGTCAAATTTTTTCTTAAGATCTTCTTCCTTATATTTCGCGATAAACTCTTTTTGTTCAGATTTAGGTAAGTCTGAAATATCATGTTCATAGATCACAGCTTCAACTTTATCTTTAATAATTTGTAGAGGAGTTTGAATTGTTTTCCAAATAAACCGTGTCTTTAAAACATCATAGCGATTAGTTACTCCCCTCCAAGCTTCGATTAATTTCTGAATATTAATATTTCCTTTCATAAAGAACGCAACTTGTTGATAATAATTTCTACTTTCCTCATCTAAGAGATTAGTAAATAAGATACCTTCCTGCATAGGTGTTAAAGGATAAATCTTCTCTTTGTTTAAATCCATCTCTCCAACAATAGAATCAAACTCAGTGATCTCTACAATATTTTCCAAACCAAAATCTGATACCGTATAAGTCTTGCTTTCCTTATTTACACAATGATCAATTATCTCAATCAAACGATTTTGATACTCAGTTTTTAGTTGTTCCATTTTTAAATCATTGATATATTTAGCATTATAGCTTAAAGTTAACTGGAGTTTTTCTTCTATGACAATTCCCACAACATCAACTAGGAAAGAATGACGATTATTTTTGTGCATGCTTCTACCAGAATCTTCAGGACAACCTCTTAATAATCCCTCATGTTCGTTATCCTCATTTAAAATATTATCGAATTGACCAAGATAGTTAAATGAAATTTCTGTATTTAATTTATCGAAGTTATGATTATTGTTCAAATATCTAGCTAGTCCAAAATCAATTCCTTTGTTTGGTACTTTTCGAAAACTCTCTTTAGCATATTTGATACTTTCTTCGATATTATTCTGAGCTTTAAAATAGACTGGATAAATACATGTAAACCAACCAATTGTTCTGGATAAGTCTACATCATTAAATAATTCTTCTCGTCCATGACCTTCCATACCAATTAGAATATCTTCTAATCCAAAGGTTTCATTTACAGAACTAATCAAACCAGCTAATAAAATATCATTAATCTCAGTATTATAAGCCCAGTTTACTTTTTTAAGTAAATTTTCGGTTTCTCTTTCATCTAATAAAATATGCAAACTTTTCTGATCGCTCAGGTAATTATCCTCTGGGGTATCTTCAACTAAAGATTGGATGTTAGATGAATCAATTTTCTCCCAATATTCAGTTTTTAATGTTTCGGTTTTTGCATATTCATCAATTTTTATACTCCAGTCTTTAAATGAAGTTGTTTTCAATGGAAGTTTTTGAGTTAAATCAGAGTTTACTAGTGCTTCAAGATCAGCTAAGAGAATTCTCCAAGATACACCATCTATAATCAAGTGATGAATAGCTATCAGAAGTCGTTTTCCTGCCTCTCCTAAATCAAAGACAACTGCTTTAATCAGTAAATCTTTCGAAAGATCCAGATTATCCTGAATTTCTTCTGATTTTATCCGCAAAATCTCCGCTGGGTTTTCTTCCTTAGTCAAATCAATTAATTCTAATTTAAAATCAACTTCTTCTTTTCCTCTATTATATTGATAGATCCGTTCATCTTTAATTTCATAGACCATTCTAAAAGCATCATGGTGTTCTATCAACTTTTGAAATGCTTTTTCTAATAAATCAAGGTCTACATCTGTTGAAAGAGCAAATAAGTTAGTCTGATTCCAATAATGCTTATGACTTAAGTCTTGTTCATAAAACCACTGTTGAACTGGTGTAAGTAAAACCTCACCTGTTACCTCAGCCTGTGATATTTGTTTTTTCTGCTGTGCATAATCGACATTTTTGATAATTGCATAAATTGTTTTATACTTAAAGATATCCTTAACCGAAATATTAATTCCTTCAAGATTCGCTCTTGAGAGAATTTGTATTGCTTTGATAGAGTCTCCACCCAACTCAAAGAAGTTATCCTGAATTCCAACTTTTTCGACTCCAAGGATGGTTCCCCATATCTTTGCTAAAATTTCTTCTACTTCATTAGTTGGTGCTACATATTCAGTGACACGACTAAAGCCTTCTGGTTCAGGCAAAGCTTTTCGATTTATCTTACCATTTGATGTCAAAGGCATCTCTTCTAATTGAATAAAATGAGCTGGAATCATGTAATCAGGAAGTTCTGTTAAAAGATGTTCTCTCAAATCTGCAACTGATAAATCTCTTTCAGAAGTAATGTAAGCACACAAATATTTATTTTTATTTTCATCAACCCGATCCATCACAATCGCTTCTTTGACTAATTCATGTTTCACAAGTTGACTTTCAATCTCGCCTAACTCTATTCTAAAACCTCTGATTTTTACCTGATGATCAATTCGACCTATAAATTCTATATTTCCATCTTCAAGCCATCTTGCTAAATCACCAGATCTATACATTCTCTCACCGGGAACAAATGGATTTTCTACAAATTTAGCTGCGGTTAAATCAGGCCTGTTTAAATATCCTCGCGCCAAACCACCTCCAGAAATACACAACTCACCTGTTACTCCAATAGGTTGAAGTTGATTATATTTATCCACAACATAAAGTTGTGTATTGGTTAGCGGACCGCCAATTGGAACATTGTCAACTCTATCGCTGAGCTCATTAATATGACAAGATGTTGCAAAAGCTGTGGTTTCAGTTGGCCCATATATATGTATAATCCGATTTCTACCTAAGTGTTTTAATAACTTTCTCACGTGTTGAGCAGACGCTCTCTCGCCACCAAAAACTACTTTACTCACACTATTGAAACATTCAATATTTACATCTATTAATGTATTAAATAAAGCGGTAGGTACATAAAAGATAGTAATCTGATTATTTTTGATAAAATCAGAAAGCTTAATAGGATCTAGCAAAATATCCTTATCAATCATCACCAATGTAGCTCCATTTAAAAATGCTCCATAAATATCAAAAGTAGAACCATCAAAGGCATAATTTGATAACTGCAATAAACGATCTGATTTACTGATATAAAGATAATTTGTATCTTTAACCACCCTTGATATATTGTATTGTAAAGTTAAAATTCCTTTAGGTTTTCCAGTAGTACCTGATGTATAGATTACATAGGCCAAACTATCATGATAGCTAAAGCTTTCTAAATTAGCAGTGTCACCACTATACAAATTAGAGTCTTTAAGATCAATCAATGCTCCTTTATAATACTCCAACTGAGTAATAAGATCTTCTTGGGTTAATATAATTTTAGTCTCTGAATCTTCTAGCATATATCTAATTCTAGCTTCTGGATATGTGGAATCAATTGGCATATAAGCTCCTCCAGCTTTTAATATTGCTATAATTCCGATCATCATCTCTACAGAACGATCTATCATCATGCCAATTATCTGATCATTCTCTACTCCCTTATTTCTTAGTACTCTTGCCAATTGATTTGCCTTTTCGTTTAACTGCTGATAAGTTAACTGACTATCTTTAAATATAACTGCAATTTGATCTGGTGCCTTTTCAACTTGTTCTTCAATAATCTGATGAAGAGGTTTTTCGGGATAAATCGTATTTGTATCGTTAAACTCTACTAATAACCGTTCTTTTTCTTCGATTGTTAATAGCTCAACCTCAGAAATCTTAAACTCAGGATTTGTTACTACAGTTTCAATTAATTGCGTAAAGTTTCTTGATAACCTCTCTATGGTTTCTTTTTTGAAAAGCTTAGTCCGATATTGAAGATTAAAACACATATTTTGTGCTGTCTCAAAAGCATTCAATGTTAGATCAAATTTAGAAATCTGAGTACTAAATTCATAAGATGAAAAACTCAAATTTTCAATCGACAGGTTTGATTCATTGGCATTTTGTAATGAAAACATCACATCAAATAAAGGATTACGACTAAGTTCTCTTTCCAAATTCAATTTATTTACCAACATTTCAAACTGATAATCCTGATTTTCAAATACCAGCAAAACTCTTTCTTTTACTTCTGCCAAAAATTGAACAAATGTTTTATCAGAAGTAGGATAATTTCTTAAGACAAGAGTATTTACAAACATACCCAGAACATTTTCAAGATCTTCGTGCTTTCTACCAGCAATCGGTGTACCAATAATGATATCATCCTGATTAGAATATTTGGCTAATAACAGATTAAACATAGCTAATAATAGCATATATAATGTTACACCTTTTTTATTTGCCAATTGGTTTAGTTCTATTGTTAATTTCTCGTTCAATTCAAATTTAGCTATATCTCCTTCAAAACTCATTACCGCTGGTCTACTAAAATCTATTGGTATATCCAATACCGGAATTTCTCCAGCAAACGTTTCTAACCAAAACTCTTCTTGTTCTAAGATTTTTTCAGATGCAAAGAATTCATTTTGCCAGATTGCAAAATCTTTGTATTGAATTCTTAACTCTGGAAGTTCTTTTTCAGCATATAAATTAACCAAATCTCTAATCATAACATTTACAGAGATTCCATCAGATATGATATGATGCATATCTACTATTAATATCTGGTAAGTTTCAAGTTCTAATAATGCTACCCTAAACAATGGAACCTGACTTAAATCAAATGGCCTCACAAATTCTTTAATCTTATCTTTTATTTGATCTTCGGTAATCACATGATAGGTTAATTCAAACTTAACTTTATCATGAATTCTCTGAACTGCTTTTCCGTCTACTAGCTCAAAAGAAGTACGTAATGCTTCATGACGCTCAATTAATTTTAAGATGGCTTCTTCAAAGCGGGCCAGCTCCAAACGCCCCTCAACCTTCAACACACTCGGCATATTATAAGTTATCTGTTCTCCTTCAATCTGTCTAAGCGCGAATAGTCTCTTTTGAGCTGATGAAACTGGATAGTATTCCCTTTTTCCAACTACATCAATCGAATCACAAACAGATTTTTCAACATTCGCGATATATTTAGCAAGTTCGCCAATTGTAGGAGTCTGAAAGATAACTTTAAGTGGTAAATCTACCTCAAATTCTTTATATGTCTTTTGTGCTAACTGAGTAGCCTTTAAAGAATGCCCTCCTAATTCAAAGAAGTTCTCATAGATTCCGACCCTGTCAACTCCCAAAATTTCAACCCAGATATCAGCCATTCTTTTTTCTAAATCATTAGTTGGAGCAACATATTCTATACCAGTTTTAATATAATCCTTAGGTTCAGGCAAGGCCCGACGATTAACTTTTCCGTTTGATGTAATTGGCATCTCTTCTAAACGTACAAAGAAAGATGGAATCATATAATCAGGTAAGTTCTGCCCTAAATAATTTCGCAACTCAGAAACAGCTAATTCTCTCTGAGAAATCAGATATGCCACTAAATATTTCAAACCACTAGCATCAGTTAGATCAATCACCACTACATCATTTATATCAACATGCGCCAGCAACCTGCTTTCAATCTCTCCTAACTCAACCCGAAATCCCCTAATCTGAACCTGAAAATCAATCCTACCCAAATACTCCATATCTCCAGATGGCAACCATTTGGCTAAATCACCTGAACGATATATTCTGTCTCCAGGTATATAAGGATTCTCAATAAATTTTTCATTAGTCAGTTCCAAACGATTCAAATAACCTCTAGAAACTCCTGCACCACCTATACAAATCTCACCAGTAACACCAATTGGAACCAATTTTTGCTGTGAATCAAAAATATAAGTTGTCCATGTAGGTATTGGTTTTCCTATATTACTAATATTATTTTGAATCTCTATTTCATCAATCTCTTTATAAGTAATATAAACAGTTGTTTCAGTGATTCCATACATATTTATAAGCTTAACCAAAGGATATTTCTCATGCCATTCTTTTAGCATAATCGGCTTTAACGATTCTCCCGCGAAAATAATATACCTAATCTTAAGTTCACTATCAGGACAATTCATCTCTTCTTTAGATATGTTATAAAAAGCTGTTGGTGTCTGACTTAAAATAGTAACCTTTTGAGCCTTCATCACTTGTAAAAATTGTTTTGGATCTTGAGCTACAATCTTTGGAATAATAACTAATTTCCCACCAAACAATAATGCTCCATACATTTCCCATACAGATACATCAAAGCAGAATGAGTGAAACATTATCCAAATATCTTGTTCTGATACATCATATTGAAAATTATCAGTAAAAAACAATCTAACTACATTGAAATGTTCAATCATAACACCTTTTGGCTTACCTGTTGAACCAGATGTATAAATGACATATAAAAGATCATTTGGCTGATTAATCAATTCTAGATTAGAACCATCCTGATTATATAAAGCTTTATCTTTTATATCTATCATCTCACCCTTAAACGTAATCTCTGCCATGACATCTTTTTCTGTCATTAAAATTTCTGTTTGACTATTTTCTAACATGTACTCAATTCTATCTTTAGGAAAATTAGGTTCTATTGGCAAATACGCTCCACCTGCTTTTATAATTGCAATTATCCCTACAACCATCTCCATAGAACGTTCAACCATGATTCCAACTATCTGTTCTCTAGTAACACCTTTTTGACGGAGTAATCGCGCTAACTGATTAGCTTTCTCATTTAACTTCTTATATGTCATAGTTTGCCCTTCAAAAGTTAGAGCAATTCTACCCGGTGTTTTAATCACTTGTTCCTCAAAAATTTGGACAATAGTTTTTTGATCTGAACTGTGAACCGTGTTAGCATATAAATCAAACAAAAAATGCTGTTTTTCTTCTTGAGAAATCATCTCAATCTCAAATATTTTAGTCTCAGGTTTTTCTGCAATTGTACTCAAAATATTAACAAAATGTTTTGACATAGCTTTAATTGTGTCAATGCTAAATAATTTATTTCGATATTCTAGATAAAACCCAAATCCATCTGATGCTTCAAACCCACCTAAAGTTAGATCAAACTTGGCAGCTTGCTTTTCAAACTCATATGGCTCAATCTGTAAAGCCAACTCTTTTTCATTACTCTTTAGCTGATCCATATTTTGAAGTACAAATATTACATCAAATAAAGGATTCCTACTCATATCTCGTTTTAAATCCAGTTTATCTACCAACATTTCAAATTGATAATCTTGATTTTCATAAGCTCTCAATGCATTCTCTTTTACATCTTGCAAAAATTCAACAAAAGTTCTCTCTTTACTCAGTTGATTTCTCAAAGGGAGAGTATTTACAAACATGCCAATTATCTTCTCTAAATCAACATGCGGTCTGCCCGCAATTGGTGTACCCACAATAATATCTTCTTGATTAGAGTATTTTGATAATAAAACATTATACGCTGCCAATAAAGTCATAAATAAAGTTGCACCATATTCTTTACTTAGGGTTTTTAACTGATCAATTAAATCTTTTCCAATCGCAAAATTCACTCTTCCACCTGCAAACTCCATCACAGAAGGTCTTGGGTAATCAGTTGACATATTTAAGACAGGAATTTCATCAGAAAATTTTTCCAACCAGTAGTTTTCCTGTTCTAACATGGCATCTGACTCGAAAAATTTATCTTGCCACTTAGCAAAGTCTTTATATTGTATTCTCAGTTCTGGTAATTCAGCTTCCGTATAAAGCATTATAAAATCATTGATCAAAATTCCCATAGATGTACCATCTGCAATAATATGATGCATGTCAAAGATGAGATAGTTTTCATCTTTGGAATTTATAAGGCTAACTCTCAGTAATGGAGCTTTTGTTAAGTCAAATGGTTGAATAAAATCTTTGACTATAGCTAGAATTTCATTATCATCTCCGTCTAGATTTGTGATCTCAAAATCAACCTCTGGATGAATTTTCTGAACAACTTCACCATTAACCATTTCAAATGATGTTCTTAATGATTCGTGTCTTTTGATCAAAGCGCGAAAAGCATTGGTAAGTTTTTCTTTATCAATCTCACCTTTGATTTTGAAGACACCTGGCATGTTATAACCAATACCAGTATTTTTAAACTGATTAACAATAAATATTCTTCTTTGAGCAGAAGAAACAGGATAAAATTCTTTCTCTTCTATTGCATGAATAGCAGTATATTTACTCTCTTTAGAATTTGCAATAAATTGAGCCAATTCTAATATGGTGGGTTGATCAAAAATCACTCTTAAAGGAAGCTCCACATTAAACTCTTTATAAACTTTAGAAACAAGTGCTGTAGCTTTTAGTGAATGACCACCAAGATCAAAGAAATTATGCTTAACCCCGATCTTTTCAACATTTAAAATCTCTGACCAAATTTTTTCTAATCTCTTTTCTATATCATTAGAAGGTGCTATATATTCACACTCCTCTAAATTAAAGTCAATTTCCATTTCTAATAATTGTTTTCGATCTACTTTCCCTGTTGGGGTAGTGGGTAACTTATCTAGCTTTACAAAATATATAGGAACCATGTAATCAGGCAAACGTTGAGCCAGATATTGCTTTAGTTTTGTGAACGATATTTCATTTTTCAAAACCACAAAAGAACTAAGATAACTATTGCCTTCTTGATCTCTTTTCGAAACTACAACAGCTTCTTTTATCTCAGAGTTATCCATTAACTGACTTTCAATTTCACCTAACTCAACCCGATAACCTCTGATTTTTACCTGAAAGTCCTTTCGACCTACAAACTCAATACTTCCATCAGATAAAACTCTCCCCAAATCTCCTGTGCGATATAATCTTCCCAATTCGGGGTGTTTAGCAAATGATTTTTTTGTCTTTTCAGGGTCTTTCCAATACCCCAATGCAACATGATCACTTGCTATGATAATCTCGCCAATCTGCAAATCAGATACTTCTTCCCCATTTTCATCAATCAAAAATATCTCGGTATCTTTAATAGTTTGTCCTAACGTAACTTTTTTGACTGGAGTCGATGTATCAATCATAAATGCAGAGTTAAAGGTAGATTCGGATTGACCATAGAGATTGATCAATCTGGTTTTTGAACCAAATAATTTTTGGAACATATTAATATCATTTTCAACTACCTGTTCTCCACCTAATACAATATAACGCAAGTTTGGAAATTGTTCTTCTCTTCCACTAAAACTCTTTAGAAAATATCTATAAACAGTAGGAACAGAATGCCAGACTGTAATTTTTTCTTGAACCAACCACTCACTAATCTCATTCAGAGCAATCTGATCTTTAATATTTAAAGGAAACAAAGTCGCCCCTGAGAGTAGACCTGTATAGATATCTAAGATTGCAGCATCATGACTAAATACAGAGAATAAACTCAAACAATCATCTTTTGTTAATGATAAAGTTTCTATATAACTTTCTGCAAAATGGATAATATTTTCATAAGATTGGATAACACCTTTTGGTCTACCTGTAGAGCCAGATGTATATAAAATATAGGCAATTTGATCACCCGAGATAGCACAATTTAGATCATCATCCGTCACAATTTCATCAATCTGATCAATATTTAAGATTGTCACCGAACTATCTAACTTTGAGACTAATTGTTCTGCAAATTGATAATTAAGATTATTAGTTATTAGTAGATTAATATTAGAATCTTCTAAAATATAATCCAAACGCTCTTTTGGGTATTTAGGGTCAAGCGGGACATAAATTGTTCCCGCTTTAACCGCTCCAAGAGTACCAGTGATCATATCTATTCCATGTTCAAACAATAAACCAACTACGTTCTGTTCATTAGTCAATGCCTGAGTTATTTCTAATGTTTGATTGGCTACTTTATTTGCTAGTTTATTTAGCATATCAAAAGTCAGTTCACGTTCTTTTGTTTTGACCGCAATTTTGTTGGGATAATGCTTAATTCTCTCCTGAAAAAGATTTGCTATCATATTTAACTCCTCCTCCTCAAAACTTAACGACATTTAAAACCAGATTTTTCTCTTTTTCTCGACTTTATTATACTCTTTTATAGGTTTATCTGGTGTTTGTGCAATTGATACTAGCAATTTATTATATTTACCCATCATATTCTCAATTGTACCTTGATCAAATAATGCTTTCTGATACATACAAATAACCTCTATCCCATTAGCATATTCAATAACATAACATGTAAGATCAAACTTTGTCTCATCTGACTGATCTAAGTGTTTTGCTTCAAAATCTTCAATAAACTCATTTGTTTGATCGGTTGCATTAAGCATATTGAAAAATACTGAAATCTTCGGATATTTTATCTTTAATTCATCTAAGATCAACTCTAATGGATAGTTCTGGAATTCATATGCTTTCAAAGTATTTCTTTGAATTCTCCCTAATAATCGAGTAAAATTATCTTCATCTTCAATCTGATTTCTAAGAATGAGAGTATTAACAAAAAAGCCAATAATTTTTCGTAAATTCTCATGTTCTCTTCCAGCTACAGGAATACCAATCATATTATCTTTTTGACCAGTTAGATTGAAGAGAAATAGATTCAAACCAGCAAATAAAACCATAAAGAGAGTAGAATCATGTTCGCGTGCTACTAGATTTAATTTTTCCTTAATATCTTCTGAAAGTACAAAACGATAACTGCCACTTCTACGATCTTTGATAACAGAAGGAGTATAATCAAATGGCAAATTCGGAATCGGTAATTCACCTACAAGCTGTTTACTCCAATATTCTTTAGCAGGCTTCATTTTTTCAGAATCATTAATAAGACGATTCTGGAAAGCTGCAAAATCCTTATATTGGACATTGATTGGTTGAAGTTCTAATTCTTGATTTCCTTTGTAAGCTTCATAATAGAGCATAAACTCTTCTTTCAAAATCTCCATAGACCATCCATCTGTGATAATATGATGCATTACAAAGATAACCTGATATTCATTATCATTCATTTTTAATAATTTTACTCTAAATAATGGTGCGACTCTCAAATTGAAAGTTTGATTAACTTCTGCATTGTAAATCTCTGCTCTTTTCCCAACCTTTTCTTCTGAACTAAACCCTGAAAGATCAACAAAATCTAATTTCCATGAAACCTCTTTTTGAATAATCTGTACAGCCTCACCATCTATCACATCAAAGTGTGTTCTAAGGCTTTCATGTCTTTCAATTAATTTTTGGAAAACTTTTTCGATTAATTTTTCATTAACTCTTTCATTGAGCACAAACCATCCTGGCATATTATATGCTACACTATTTGATTCTAATTGATTAATAATCCACAATCTTTCCTGAGTATAAGAAAGATTATAATGATCTTGAACTGGTAATATTTCAATATCATTAAAGATAGAAGTTTTACTCATTTGAATCAACTTCACTAATCCCACTATGGTTGGTTCAAAAAAGAGATCTCGTAAACCTATCTCTACATTAAACTCTTTATGAATCAAGGAGATAATCTGTGTTGCCTTGATAGAATGTCCTCCAAGTTCGAAGAAGTTATCATAAACGCCTATCTTATCAACAGCTAATACTTCTCCCCAAATTGTTACTAGTTTTTCTTCAACTTCACTCCGTGGTGCAACATATTCCTTCACTGATTGATTAGTTCCATCTGGTTTGACTAATGCTTTGCGATTCACTTTACCATTTGGAGTAAGTGGTAAATCTTCTAGAGTTATAAAGTATGTAGGTATCATATAATCTGGTAACTTTTTAGCCAAATATTCTCTTAACTCTAAAACAGATAACTCACTTTTGTCTACAATATATGCACACAGATATTTATTTCCATTATCATCATTATGATCTATAACAACTGCTTTATCAATTTGATCATGATTTAAAATAGCAGTCTCAATCTCACCTAATTCTATTCTAAATCCCCGAATCTTGACCTGATGATCTATTCTTCCCAAAAATTCTAGATTACCACTAGGAAGTTGACGAGCTAAATCACCTGTCTTGTACATCCTCTCTCCTAAGATAATCCCAGAAGGATTATCAATAAATGGATTTGCTATAAATCTTTCTACTGTCAATTCAGGTCGATTCAAATATCCTCTGGCCACACCATCACCCGAAATATAGATTTCTCCATGAACACCTTGAGAAGTTGGATTAAGATTATTATCCAAAATATAAATCTGAACATTATCAGCAGGTACACCGATTGCCACAGAAATTCTTTGATCATTCTGAGGGTCAAATTTATAAATCATACAACCAACTACTGTTTCTGTTGGACCATATTCATTGTATATCTCGATACTACCATTAAACTTTTCATAAATATCTAAAGCCAACTCTCTTTTAAGCTCTTCCCCTCCCACAATCATTCTCTTAATTTTAGAATCAGACACATCTAAATTTCTAATGATTTCTAAATGAGCAGGAGTTAGCTTAATAATCTGTACTTTGTTTTCTTTGATGATTTTAGTAATCAATAGTTCCTTATCTTCTTTACCATATATCAACAGTTTATTTCCAGTTGTCAAAGGCAGATAGATTGAGGTAACTGTTAAATCAAAAGATAGAGACGAATAAAGTGGAAAATCACACTTTTCACCCTGTATATAGACCTTTTGACCCCAACAAATATAATTAGTTAAACCTCTATGTTGAATCATAACTCCTTTTGGTTTTCCTGTTGATCCTGATGTATAAATCACATAAGCTAAATCATCAGATTGGTTAATATTTTCAAGGTTTGAATCATCTCCAGTATAATGTTTTTGATCATCCAAAGTAATAATATTTCCCAAGAAATAAACTTCTTCACAAAGAGGACTTTTAGTCATTAAAAGCTCTGACTTATTCAGTAAAAACTTTGCATTACAATCTTCTAACATAAACTGAATCCGACTCATTGGATATTCTGGATCAATTGGAACATATGCACCACCTGCTTTTAAAACACTCAAAATCCCAATAATCATCTCAAATGATCTATCAACCATAATCGCTACAAGCTCATCAGATTTTACACCCTGTTTTCTTAATATTCTTGCCAGTTGATTTGCTTTTTGATTTAATTCTCCATATGTCAGAGAATCTTCATCAAAACAAATCGCAATCTGATCAGGTATTCTTGCCGCCTGTTCTTCAAAGAGCATTTGAACAGTCTTATCTTTAGGGTAATCTGTAGCAGTTTGATTAAACTCATAGATAAGTGCATTTTTTTCTTCTTCCGAAATCATTTTTAGCTCAGATATCTTACTATCTGATGATTTCACTATCTCAGAAATTATGTTTATCAGATGTACTGCCATCTTTTCAATAGTTTCTCTTGAAAATAGGTGGGTACTGTATTCGAGATTCATCAAAATCTCATCTTCTGTTTCAAATGCTATCAGTGTTAAATCAAATTTCGCCACCTTATTTTCAAAGTGGTATTGTGTAAAGCGAACATCTTCTAACGAAACTTCAACATCATTAATATTTTGCAAAACAAACATCACATCAAAAAGTGGGTTACGGCTCAAATCTCTGCGTAATTGTAGCCCGTCTACAAGCATCTCGAATTGATAATCTTGATTTTCAAAAGCTTTGATCGTATTCTCTTTGACTTCTTCTAAAAATTGTGCTATAGTTTGATTCTTTTGATAAGTATTTCGTAAAGCTAGTGTATTTACGAACATGCCGATTACATTTTCTAAATCAGGGTGTCTTCTTCCAGCTACTGGTGAACCGATTACTATGTCGGGCTGGCCCGAATATTTAGATAACATCAAATGATATGCTACTAACAATGCCATATACAGCGTAAGTCCAGTATCATTAATCAGTTGGTTAAGCTTAACTGTCAAATCTTTATTTAACTTAAAGTTATAAGTATCACCTTCAAAGCTCATAATCGCTGGTCGTGGATTTAAAGTTGGTAGCTCCAAAACAGGAATCTCATCTTTAAATAATTCTAACCAGTAATTCTCCTGTTTAAGCATTTTTTCTGAAGCCATAAACTCTCTTTCCCAAACAGCATAATCTTTATATTGCAATTTTAAATTAGGTAAATTATTCTTTGCATAAAGTTGAAGAAACTCACTAACTAAGATATTTGTAGAGATTCCATCAGAGATAATATGGTGTACATCAGTTAAAAGTGCATACTTTTCTTTCATTTTAATAAGTCCAACTCGCAATAATGGTGCTTTACTTAAATCAAATGGTCTGATAAATTCTTTAATAATCTTAGAAAGTCCTTCTTCACTAGCTTCCATATGTTGAATTTTAAACTGAATATCACTATGAATTCTCTGAATAACCTCACCATTGATCATTTCAAATGATGTTCTAAAAGATTCATGGCGTTTAATTAATTCTAAAAATACCTTTTCAATATGCTCAAAATCCAAATCTCCCTCAATAAGCATAACATCTGGCATATTGTAGGAAGTATTATTTTCTAATTCATTTAACACAAATAATCGCTTTTGCGCTGACGAAACTGGATAATAGTCTCTTAATTTTGCAGGTTCAATCGAAGAATAAACACTCTGCTCAGCTTTCTCAATATATTTGACCAATTCTTTAATAGTTGGTGATACAAAAAGTTGACGTAAAGGAACCTCTACTTTAGCTTCTTTCAAAATTCTTGATATAACCTGTGTTGCCTTTAGTGAGTGACCTCCAAGTTCAAAGAAGTTATCATTCATCCCTGCTTTATTGACTTTTAAAACATCACACCAAATTTCAGCGATTTTTTCTTCTAACTCATTTTGCGCAGGTACATACTCTGTAGCGACTCTGATATCACCAGCAAATTCTTTCAATGCTTTGCGATCAATCTTACCATTTGGAGTTAAAGGCATTTCATCTAATAAGACAAAATGATGAGGAATCATATAATCAGGCAAAAACTTCGCAATTTGTTGCTTAACAGTTTCAACTGAAACTTCACCAGTTATAACTAAATATCCAATTAGGTTAGAAGAATCTTTATTCGGAATAACAACAGCATTTTTGACTTCAATCTCTCCAGAATCAGTTTTTATTTTTTGACGCAATAACTGATTTTCAATCTCACCAATTTCAATTCGATATCCTCTAATCTTAACCTGAAAATCAATCCTGCCCATATACTCCATATCTCCAGATGGCAACCATTTGGCTAAGTCACCTGAGCGATAAATTTTTTCTCCAGATTTATAAGGATTCTCAATAAATTTTTCATTAGTCAGTTCAAAACGATTCAAATAACCTCGTGCAACTCCTGCACCACCTACACAAATCTCACCAGGAACACCTATTGGAACCAGTTTTTGATGTGAGTCAAAAATATAAGTTGTCAAAGTAGGAATTGGTTTTCCAATATTACTTATATTATTTTGAATCTCATATTCACCAATCTCTTTATAAGTTACATGAACAGTTGTTTCGGTGATTCCAAACATATTTATAAGCTTAGTCTCAGGATATTTCTCATGCCAATCTTTTAGCATAATTGGCTTTAACGCTTCTCCACCAAAAATCACATACCTAATCTTAAGCTCACTATCAGGACAACTCATCTCTTCTTTAGATAAATTATCAAAAGATGTCGGGGTCTGGTTTAAAACAGTTACTTTTTGAGCCTTCAAAACTTGCAAATATTTTTTGGTATCTTGAGCTACAACCTTTGGAATAATTACTAATTTTCCGCCATATAATAAAGCTCCATACATCTCCCACACCGAAAAATCAAAACAGAAGGAGTGGAACATTGTCCAAATATCTTTTTCTGAAAAATCAAATTGAAATTTATCATTAAATAACAATCTAACTACATTGCGGTGTTCAATCATAACACCTTTTGGTTTACCCGTTGAACCAGATGTATAGATGATATATAAAAGATCATTTGGCTGATTAACCAATTCTAGATTGCAACCATCCTGATTATAAGAAACTTTATTTTTAATATCTATCATCTCGCCTACAAACTTAATCTCTTCCATGACATCTTTTTCTGTTAATAAAATTTCTGTTTGGCTATTTTCCAGCATATACATGATTCTATCTATAGGATAATTAGGATCAATTGGTAAATACGCTCCACCTGCTTTTAAAATACCTAAAATTCCAATCATCATTTCAAATGAACGATCAATCACGATCCCTACTATTTGATTAGGTTTTACACCTTTATTTCGGAGCAATCTTGCAAGTTGGTTTGATTTATAATTTAACTCTTCATAAGTCATTTTTTGATTATCATAGATTAAAGCAGTAGCAGACGGAGATTTAGAAACTTGTTCTTCAAAAAATTGCTGAATATTTTTATCATTAGGATATTCTACTTTGCTATTATTAAATTCATTTAAAATTCTTTTTTTCTCTTCTTCTGATACGATTGAGATTTCTTTAACAAGTTGTTCTGGTTTTTCAATCAAAGTATCGATTAATAAAGTCAGGGAATTTCCAATTCTTGCGATAGTATCTTGATTAAATAGTTCTTTATTATATGTTAATTTTATGACAATTTTTTCGTCAGCTCCTACAGTAATCACAAAATCATAATTACTCAATTCATAAACTGAGTCAAATTCAATAGTAAAATCTTGATTAGTCATACCCTTTGATGAACTTCCCATATAATTTTCAAAGACGACTAAAGAATCAAATAATGATTCAACATGATCCACATTTTGCTGAATATCTGCCAGGGATACGTATTCATAATCTCTTATATTAACCAGATCGCTATTAACTTTTTCTAACAATTCTCTTACTGTGTCAGTTTCTTCTGTTTTAACTAAAACCGGAATAGTATTAATAAATATTCCAACAATTTCTTGAACATTTTGTAAATCTCCTGGTCTTCCTGAAACTGTCATTCCAAAACAGCTTTGATCAGTATAATTATACTTTTGAAGCATTAATCCCCAAGCAGTTTGAATCAAAGCATTTATAGTTATATTATGATCTTTGCAAAACTGATAAATTGTTTTAGTCTTTTGCTGGTCAAATTCAATCTCTTTTAACAAAGATTCCTTAATAATCTCACTTTGTTTTGTTCTATAATCATATGGTAATTGGGTAGATTCCTCAAAATCTTTTAAATAGTTTGACCAGAATTTTAAAGCAGTTTTCATATTTTTAGTTCTTAACCATTTTAGATAATCTGAAAACTGCGCTGCTGGTGCTTTTGGCAAAGGGAGTTTATGTTTTAAACAATTATAGATACCAAAAAAATCTTGCAATACAAGCGGACAACTCCACCCATCAAGAAGGATGTGGTGGAATGTCCAGCAAACAAAAACTTTCTTTTGTGATAATTTGATAAAAGTAAGACGATTTAGTTTTCCCTTTTCAAAATCAAATCTCTTCTCTAAATCTTCTTTCTTAAATTGTAAAATGAAATTTTGCTGTTCAGCATTTTCTAAATCTGAGATATCATATTCATAAATCTCGGCAGTTTTCGATTTTAAAACAAGCTGAGCCGGTTGTTTAACCTGTTTCCAAACAAAATTAGTTCTAAATACCTCATGTCGATCTATAACCATCTGCCAAGCCTTTTTAAGATAATCTAAGTCGATATCACCATCTAAATAAATACACATCTGTTCATAATAGTTGGTACTTTGTCCATCTAAAAGGCTGTAAAATAACATACCATTCTGCATAGGGGTTAATGGCCCGAGTTTTACAATCTTATTCTTATCCAAAATTATTCAACCTCCTACCTTCAAAAATATAACTATAACTATAACTATAAATCATACAGATCAGAAATCATTTCAAGATCTTCGTCATCCCAAATGTCTTCCATATCTAAGTCTGATACTGTAAATCTTTGCTCATCTTTTCTTAAACAATGTTCGATAACTTCAATCAGATTCTCTTGATAATTTGATACAAATTCATCCATCCATTCCTCTGTTATATAACGATGATTATAGTTAAAGCCCATCTGCAATTTTCCGTTAACCACCATACCTGTAATATCTAATAAAGTTGCATGAAGATTATCACCCTGAATACAAGAGCAAGCCTCTTCCCCGGCAATTGACAACAAACCTACATCTTCTGATTGTTCAGTATCCATACTAACTATTCCATCCATCTGTCCAAGATAATTGAATGATATTTCCGGATTTAGAGTTTGTAACCTTGTATTTCTCTGTAAATATCTTGCTACTCCAAAAGATAGACCTTTATTTGGCAATCGATGCAACTGATCTTTCACCTCAACAATTGTTTTCTCCAAAGTATCTTCCTTTTTCAAACATATTGGATAGATGCTCGTAAACCATCCAATTGTTCTAGTGATAACCACATCCTCAATCATCTCTTCCCTGCCATGACCTTCTAAGAGAATAAAAACATGCTCAGTATTAGTAGATTCTGATAAAGCAAGAGTCAAAGCAGTAAGCAAAATATCATTAATCTCAGTATTATAAGCCCAATTAATCTTAGTTAACAACTCATCTGTCCTGTCTTTATCTAACTCAAATAATTTACGGTCATGATCTTTCAAACGATTTTCTTCAACTTTTGTTATAGATAAAGATGGAATATTTGTATGATCAATCTGTTCCCAATAATCAATGTTCAGAACTTCCCTTTCAGCAAACTCTACTAACTTTCTACTCCAGTCCTTATAAGATGTGGTTTTCAAGGGTAACTCCATCTCTAAATTAGAGTTATAAAGAAATTCAATATCTTCTAACAAAATTCTCCACGAAACTCCATCAATAACCAGATGATGAATAGAGATAAACAATCGTTTTCCATTTTCCCCAAGATCAAAGATCACTCCTTGAATCAAAAAATCAGTCTCTAGATTCAATTTTGCTTGAATCTCTTCAGAAATATTTTTGATCTGCTCACTTTGAATTTGATAACACTCGTCACTCAAATCTACCATTTGTAGTTTAAAATCAATCTCATCATTTCTACGATTAATCTGTAAAACTTTATCTTCTGCAAATTTATATCCCATTCTTAGAGCATCATGATGTTCAATAATTTTCTTAAATACCTTTTCTAACAATTCTAAATTGACATCATCTCTAAGTTTGAATAGATTATTCTGATTCCAATAATGTGGATGGCTCAATTTCTTATCAAAAAACCATTGTTGAATTGGAGTCAATAAGACTTCACCTTCTACTTCTTCTTGTGAAATTTCTTTACTCTTCTTAGCATAATCGACATTATCTAATAACTCAGAAATTGTTTTATACTTAAAGAGATCTTTTACCGAAATATTTAGATTTGCCTGATTAGCATCTGCCACAATCTTGATTGCTTTAATTGAATCTCCCCCAAGATCGAAGTAATTATCATCAATTCCAACTTGTTTTACTCCCAAAACTTTAGAGAAAATCTCCGCCAAAGTTTCCTCAACTTCATTGCGTGGAGCTACGTACACATCTGTAATCAAATTACCCTCAGGTTCGGGTAAAGCTCTACGATTAACCTTACCATTTGATGTTAATGGTAATTTTTCGAGTTGTACAAAGTATGATGGAATCATATAATCAGGCAATTCTTTTTTAAGATAGGAGCGTAACTCCCCAACCGATAGTTCAACCTCTGCTACAAAGTAAGCACACAAATATTTATTGTCATTAGTATCTTTGCGATCTATTACTATAGTGTCTTTGATCATTTCATGAGTTAAAAGATAGTTTTCAATCTCACCTAACTCAATTCTAAATCCTCTAATCTTAACCTGTTGGTCTATCCTACCAATAAACTCTATATTTCGATTTGGTAACCATCTTACCAGGTCACCTGTTCGATACATCAATTCAGAAGTTAGCGGATTTTCGACGAATTTTTCCTTTGTCAACTCGGGTTGATTCAAATAACCTCTAGCCAATCCATCACCAGTTATACATAACTCACCAGGAACTCCGATAGGTTGTACTTTATTAGAGCTATCCAAAATATAGACCTTAGTATTAGAAACTGGTATTCCTATTGGGATATTGGTATATTCTTTGTCAATATTGAAGAAGGTTGTAAATGTCGTACTCTCGGTTGGCCCATAACCATTCACTACCCTTAAGTTTTTATGCATTTTTCTAACATCATTAATATGTTTAGGTGACAATGCATCTCCTCCAACATACAATGTCTCCAATTCGTCAAATATAGCTGGATTTGATTCTAATAATTGATTAAAGAGTGGTGCTGTTAGCCAGATTTTTGTAATCTGATATTCTTTCATCTTCACCTCAAATCGTTCAGGTGATAAAATATTCTCTTTTTTAGTCAGATACAAACCTGCTCCATTTAACAATGCTCCCCAAATTTCAAAGGTAGAAGCATCAAAAGCTAATGAGCCAGTCTGTAAAATCCGATCATTTTGATTGATCTGCAACATATTTGAATTTGAGATTAGGCGATTTACATTTATGTGTTTGATCATAACCCCTTTTGGGTTGCCAGTAGAACCAGATGTATAGATGATATAAATTAAATCATTTGATTGATTGATCTGTTCAAGATTGCTACACTCTCCGGTATAAAGGTTTTGATCTGAAAGATCTATTTGTTCATCGGTAATATAGGACTGACCTATCAAATCAGACTGGGTTAATAATATCTTTGCATCTGTATCTTTCAGCATATAACTTACTCTTTCCTCAGGATAATCTAGATCAATCGGTAAATATGCACCACCTGCTTTGACAATTGCCATCACACCTATGATCATCTCCAAAGAACGTTCTGACATAATCGCTACAATCTGGTCTTTAGTGACACCTTTTTCTCTTAATACTCTAGCCAATTGATTCGATTTTTCATTTAGCTCACGATAAGTCAATCTTTGATCTTCATACACAACTGCAATCTGATCTTTTGAACGTTCTACCTGCATTTCAAATAGCTCGGAGATTGTTTTATCTTTCGGATAATCTATATTTTTGCCAATAAAGTGTGTCAATATCTCTTCTTTCTCTTCTTGTGAAATGATCTCAATCTCTTTTAAAGTTATTTCTGGATTACTAACAACCTGTTTAATGATATTGATCAAATGACCCGCCATTCTTTTGATTGTTTCTTCTTTAAATAATTTAGTACGATACTCAAATCCCATTTCTAATTCTTTATCTCTTTCGGAAACATTCAATGAAAGATCAAATTTAGATATTTTATTATCAAACTCAAATGGAATCAATCTTAAATCACCGATCTCTGCCTCAATCTGATTGATATTTTGCATTACAAACAAGGTATCAAATATCGGATTTCGACTTAAATCTCTTTCCAAATCCAATTTATCTACTAACATTTCAAATGGATAATCCTGATTTTCAAAGGTCTCTAAAGTATCAGCTTTGACTTCTACCAAAAATTCTTTAAATACTTTATCTTTGATTGGATAATTTCTCAAAGCTAATGTATTCACAAACATTCCGATCATATCTTCCAAATCAGCATGATTTCTACCAGCAATTGGTGAACCAATGATAATATCCTCTTGAGCTGTGTATTTGTGCAAGAAAACATTATAGATTGCTAAAAGTACCATATAGAGAGTTGCGCCAGTTCGCTTAGCTAATTCTTTTAATTGTTTTGTTAACTCATCGTTAAGTGTAAAATTAATGCGTTCACCTTCATAGCTCATCTCAGCTGGTCTTTGATTATCTGTTGGTAAATCTAATACTGATATCTCTGTTAGGCGTTCTAACCAGTATTCTTCCTGTTTTTGAATATGTTCGATGAAAAATTCATTTTGCCAGTTTGCAAAATCCTTGTACTGAACTCTAAGTTTTGGAACTTCGATTCCATTATAAAACTTAATAAAATCTTTACTCAAAACTCCCATTGAAGTACCATCAGAAATGATATGATGCATATCTATCATCAGCAAATGACATTCTTTAATTGTTAAAACCCCTACCCTGATTAAAGGTGCTTGAGTTAAATCAAAAGGTTTAATAAAATCAAATGCTATCTTTTCCAATTCATTTTCATTTGCTGTAAGATAAGTTATTTCAAAATCAACATCTTGATGAACTATTTGAACAATTTCTCCATTTAATGATTCAAAGGAAGTTCGTAAAGATTCATGTCGCTCGATAACCTTTGAGAAAGCTTCTTCAAATCGGTCACGATTAAACTTTCCTTCAATAAACATCATCCCGGGTATGTTATATCCTGTAGTCTGATTTTCAAATTGATTAATTACAAACATTCTCTTTTGTGCTGATGAAATAGGATAATATTCTCTTTCTTCTATAGGTTCAATTCTCTTATAAATACTCTTTTCTTCTTCTAAAATATATGCTGCAAGTTCTCTAATCGTTGGCTCTTTAAAAATCCTTTGTAAAGTAATCGCAACCTTAAATTCTTTACTTATTCTTGAACTGAGAGTAGTAGCTTTTAAAGAATGTCCACCTAATTCAAAGAAATTATCATTTACTCCAATCCTGTCAATATTCAAAATATCTGACCATATTTCTGCTAATTTTATTTCGATTTCATTTGTAGGTGCCACATAATCAGTTCCAACCTTGATATTTCCATCTACATCAGGTAGAACTTTTCGATTTACCTTGCCATTTGAGGTTAATGGTAATTTCTCTAACTGTACAAAATGGGATGGAATCATATAATTTGGTAATTCTTCTTTCATATATGTTCTTATTTCAGAAACAGATATTTCTCTATCAGATACAAAATATGCCACCAAATATTTATTATCATTATCATCAACTTTAACAACAACTACTGTTTCTTTTATCTCAGAATGTCTTAATAAATATGTCTCGATTTCACCAATTTCGATTCTAAAACCTCTTATTTTAACCTGATGGTCGATTCTACCTAAGAATTCTAGTTTTCCATCTCTACGCCATCTTGCTAAATCTCCTGTTTTATACATTCTCTCCCCTGGCACGAATGGGTTTTGTACAAATTTTTCTTTTGTCAATTCTGGTCGATTTAAATAACCTCTTGCCAATCCATCTCCAGAGATAACTAACTCTCCAGGAACTCCAACTGGTTGTAACTGATTATTTTCATCTAAGATATAGACTTGAGTATTTGAAACGGGATATCCTAATGGAATATTTTCTTGATACTCTTTGTCAATCTTAAAATAAGTTGTAAATGTTGTGCTTTCGGTTGGCCCATAACCATTGATAATAGTCAGATTAGGATATTTTGTTCGTACCAGATTAATATGTTTTACTGATAATGCATCTCCACCCACAATTAAAGTCTTCAACTCAGAAAAGATAGATAAATCCTCTTCGACCAGTTGATTAAAAAATGGAGCAGTAAGCCAGATCATACTAATCTGATTATCTTTCAGTTTTTTTCCAAATTTATCTGCTGACAATTGATCATCTTTAGAGATCAGATAAAGTGTAGCACCATTTAGTAACGAACCCCAGATTTCAAAGGTAGATGCATCAAACGCCAAAGACCCTGTTTGCATTATCCGCTCATCTTCATTAATAATTAACATATTTGAATTTGAGATTAAACGATTAACATTCTTATGTTCAATCATAACTCCTTTTGGTTGACCGGTAGAACCAGAGGTATAAATAATATAGATCAAATCATTAGGCTGATTAATAAGTTCAAGATTAGAATCATCACCACTATACAATCCTTCATCACCAAGATTAATAATCTCTTTCGCAAACGAAAGACTTTCCATGATCTCCTTTTCTATCACAAGGATGTGTACATTTGAGTCTTCAATCATGAATTTTACCCTACTCTCAGGATAATCAACATCTATTGGCAAATAACATCCTCCAGCTTTAACAATTGCTAATACACCTACCAGCATCTTAAGAGAACGATTTGCTTGAATTCCTACCACCTTATTTTGACTAACCCCCTTATTTCGCAATTTCCTTGCAAGTTGATTTGCCTTTGCATTTAGTTCACGATAGGTTAGGTGTTTGTCTTCAAATTTCACTGCAATATTATCTGGGTTTTTCTCTACCTGTTCTTCAAAAAATTGACAAATAGTTTTTTCTTCCGGGTAACTAACCTCAGTTTTATTAAATTCACAAAGTAATTTCTGTTTTTCATCTTCTAATAGAAGTTCTATCTCAGAAATTTTTTGTTCAGGATTAACGGTTACTTCACGTAAGATTTTAAGAAAATGTTCTGCCATCTGTTCAATTGTCACTCTCTTAAATAACTTTGTACAATATTCTAAATCAAATCGTATTTTGCCATCAATTTCTAAAGCATTTAATGTCAGATCAAACTTAGCAACTTTAAAATCAAAATCATAAGGAACTAATTTAAAATCCTGCATCTGTAACTCTACATCTGTTCCATTCTGTAAAGCGAACATTACATCAAAAACTGGAGTTCGACTCATGTTTTTTGATAAATTAAGCTGATCTACCAGCATTTCAAATTGATAATCTTGATTTTCAAATGCTTTAAAAGTATCTTCTTTTACTTGTTCTAAAAACTCAATAAATGTTTGATCTCCCGTGATTTTATTTCTCATCGCCAATGTATTAACAAACATACCGACAACATTTTCTAAATCCACATGCTGTCTACCAGCAAGTGGACTACCTAAGATAACCTCATTTTGTCCTGCATATTTAGAAAGCAAAATCGAATAAGAAGCTAATAAAACAATATATAAGGTAGTTTGATTTGAAGACTCTAATTTTTTTAATTGTTTTCTCAAATTATTATCTGCTTCAAAAATAATTCTATCTCCAATAAAACTCTTTATCGGAGGTCTAACAAAATCTGTAGGTAGACTTAGAAGTGGAATCTCCTCATTAAATCTCTCTAACCAGTAAGTTTGTTGTTTAATCATCTCATCAGATAGTAAGAATCTATTTTGCCAAACCGCAAAATCTTTGTATTGAATTTTTAGTTCGGGTAATTTTAGATTCTCATACAAGTGGCTAAACTCTTTAAAGATTATACCCATCGAAAATCCATCTGAAATGATATGATGTAAGTCTATAATTAATATTTGCTGATCTCCTGATTTGAGTACTCCCACACGTAAAAGAGGAGCTTTGCTCAAATCAAAAGGTTTTATAAAATCTTCGATTAATTCTTCTAATTTATTTTCAGAAGCTTTAAGATAACAAATATTAAAATCCACATCCTGATGGACTTTTTGGTAAACCTCACCATCTATAGTCACAAAAGATGTTCTCAAAGACTCATGACGATTGATTAATTCCTTAAAAACATTTTCTAAACTTTCTTGATTAAGGTTTCCTTCGATTCTAAAAGCTCCTGGCATATTATAGGTTGTACTATCTTCATCTAATTGATCGAGAATATATAATCTCATCTGTGCTGATGATACAGGATAACATCCTGGAGGATAAGAATCATTTTCTGCTAATTTATCAATAGATAAATACTTCTTCTTCTCAGTATTAGTTATCAATAATGCCTGTTCTCTCAAAATTGTAGTTTTAAAGATTTCTTTCAATGAAAGTTCAACACCAAAAAATTTGTACACTTTAGCAATAAGGAATGTGGCTTTTAATGAATGACCTCCCAAATCAAAGAAATTATCATATACACCGACCTTTTGAACACCCAAAACATCACTCCAGATTACAGCTAATTTTTCTTCTACATCATTTTCTGGAGCAACATATTCTCGCTCACAACTTTGAGTAGGCTCTGGCAATGCTTTTCGGTCAATTTTACCATTAGGAGTCAAAGGCATCTTCTCTAATTGTGTAAAATAAGTTGGTATCATATAGTTTGGCAAACTATGTGCCAGAAACTCTCTCAATTCATCAACACCTATCTCACACCCTGCCACAATATAGGCCGCCAAATATTGATTATTTTGATCATCCTCTTTATCTATTACAATAACTTCTTGAACATCTTTATGTTTTAATAATTGTGCTTCTATCTCTTCAATTTCGATTCTAAAACCTCTAATCTTGACCTGATGATCTATCCTGCCTAAAAATTCAATCTTTCCGTTTGGAAGCCATCTTGCCAAATCGCCCGTTTTATAAATTCTCTCTCCTGGTATAAATGGATGATCTATAAATTTTTCCTTTGTTAAATCAGCTCTATTTAGGTATCCTCTTGAAAGACCGCCACCAGATATACAAATCTCACCCGGGACATTTATCGGAAGTAGTTTTTGATAAGAGTTTAGAATATAAACACGAGTATTAGCAACTGGTGAGCCTATTGTTACTTTCTCTTCTAGTTGCATATTTCTTAAAATTGTGGTTGCGACACTGTTTTCGGTTGGCCCATATTCATTAACAAGTTCCAAATCTGGGTTTAGTTTTCTTGATTCAACGATTAATTTTTTTGGCACTTTTTCACCAGCCAGTGTTATAATTCTTAAACTCTTCGCTTCTTTAGCTAAGATACATTCTAAAATTGCAGAATACAGTGAAGGTACAGCTATAAAATGAGTCACTTTCTTAGTTACGATCACTTCTTTGATAGCAAGAACATCTTTAGCATCATCTTCATTTAATAAAATAACTTCCGCTCCTGATACAATCGGTGTAAAGAAACTTGTCACAAATCCATCAAACGAGTAGGAAAATAATTGAAGAACCCGATCATCAGCATTTAAATAATACTCATTTTTTCGCCAATAAATCGTATTTACCACATTTAGATGTTCAATCATAACCCCTTTAGGCTTACCTGTGGAACCAGAAGTATAAATTACATATGCTAAATCATCTGGTTTAACAACATTTTCTAAATTTGAGGAATCATTAGAATACATTCTCTCATCTTCAAAATGAGATTGTGTTAATACAATCTGTACATTACTATCATTTAACATATACTGGATTCTGTCTTCTGGATAAGTTGGATCTATCGGCAAATAAGCTCCACCTGCTTTTAAAACTCCCATAATACCAACAATCATCTCAATCGAGCGTTCAATCAATAATCCAACAATATCATCTTTTTGAATTCCCTTTTCAATCAATAATCTAGCTAACTGATTAGCTCTTTGATTTAATTCTCGATAAGTCATTTGCGTATCTGCAAAAGTTACAGCTATATTAGCTGGAGTTTTATCCACCTGCTCTTCAAATAACTGATGAAGCAATTTAACTTTAGATTCCTCCATAGTTGTATCATTAAACTGATATAATAATTTGTACTTTTCATTTTCAGAGATCATTTCAATTTCTGAAATTTTAACTTCCGGGTTTTCTAATACAACATCCCAAATGTTTTTATAGTAATTAGCTAATCTTTCAATTGTCTCTCTTTTAAATAGCTTAGTACAAAACTCAAAGTCAAAAAGAATATCATCTTCTACTTCTACTGCATTTAAGGAAAGATCAAATTTTGAAATCTTATTTTTTATTTCATAAGGCGTAAAAGTAAGATCTTCTAATTGAATCTCTGATAAATGGGTATTTTGTAGAATAAACATCGTATCAAAAAGAGGATTTTTGCTCATATCTCTTGCTAGATCTAATTTATCAACTAACATCTCAAATTGATAATCTTGATTAGCATAAGCTTTTAGAGCATTTTCTTTTACCTCTACTAAAAATTCTCTAAATGTCTTACTACCTGATGGCTCATTTTTCATTACTAATGTATTTACAAACATTCCAATAATTGATTCAAGATCTGGATATTCCCTTCCAGTTATTGGCGTACCCACTAGTATCCTGTTTGTTGTGTTAAAATTTGACAGCATTATGTTAAAAAAGGCCAATAAAGTCATATATAACGTGACACCTTGATCAGAAACCATCTGATCTAACTTTTCTTTTCGTTCTTTTCCAATCCTGAAATGAAGTACCTCTCCTTCAAAATTTCTTAATAAAGGTCTGAGATAATCAGTAGGAAGATTACTTTGAGAAATCTCATTTCCAAAATCAAAACATTCTAACCAATACTTCTCTTGTTCTTTAATCTGGTCTGATTGTAATAATTCATTTTGCCAGATCGCAAAATCTTTGTACTGAATTCTGAGTTCATCTAATGACTTCCCTCTATAAAGATCAACAAAATCTCTAACAAACACACCCATCGAAGTCCCATCTGAGATAATATGATGCATATCAAACAAAAGCAAATGCTGATTTTCTAATTTTACAAGCGCGACCCTTAATAAAGGTGCTTTTCGTAAATCAAAAGGCTTCACAAATTTTTCGATACATTTCTCAATATCAGCTTCTTTTGCCTTAAAATAATCTATCTTAAAAGCAATATCAACATCTTTATGAATCCGTTGAACTGCTTCAGCATTCACATATTCAAAAGATGTCCGCAATGATTCATGTCTTTTTATCAATGCCTTGAAAGTGTTTTCAAAACGTTCCAGATTTAAATTTCCTTTAATCAGCATTGCACCCGGTGTATTATAATTTGTTGAATTATCATCTAGCTGATTTAAAATCAATAATCTCTTTTGAGCTGATGATGTTGGATAGTTCATTACTAGATAGTATTCTCTCTCCTCTACAGGTTGAATAGCTTTATATAAGCTCTTTTTCGCATTGCTAATATATTCTGCAAGCTTTTTAATAGTTGGGGAATCGAAAACCAATTGTAACGGAATTTTTATATCAAATTCTTTATATACCCTCGAAACAAAAGATGTAACTTTTAACGAATGTCCTCCCAATTCAAAAAAGTTATCATTAATACCTACACTATTTACACCTAAAATCTCTTTCCAGATATCTACTAATTTTTCTTCTATTTCATTAGATGGTTCAATATATTCATTCAGCCCACCTATTGCTATATCAGGAATTGGTAAGCTTTTTTTATTTATTTTTCCATTAGTAGTTAACAGAATTTGATCTAACTTCACAAAATACTTAGGAACCATATAATCAGGTAAGACTTTTCCTAAATACTCACGTAAGTTATTTACTTTTACATCATTTTCTGAAACAAAGTATGCACAAAGATATTTATCATGGTTTATATCTTCTCTATCTATTACAACTACCTTTTCAATCTCTTCATGTTCTACCAACTGATTTTCAATCTCACCTAACTCAATTCTGTATCCTCTAATCTTAACTTGATGATCAATTCGACCTAAAAACTTAATATTCCCATCAGCACACCATTGAGCTAAATCACCAGTTCTATACATCCTTTCTTCCAAGATAATCCCAAAAGGATTATCAACAAACGGATTCTTAACAAACTTCTCTTCTGTTAATTCGGAGTTATTATGATATCCTCTAGCCAATCCAACCCCTGAAATACATAACTCTCCAGCAGCCGTTAATGGTAACAGATTATTATATTTATTCAAAATATAAACTCGATTATTATAAATCGGCTTGCCAATTAAACTTATATTGGAAACATCCATATTTAATAAAGATGTCGTTGTTACACTGTTTTCTGTTGGCCCATATTCATTACAAAACTGAATATTCAGTTTTTTTTCTTCGCTTAGCTCTAACAAATCTTTTTTGGCAGCTTCTCCCGCCAATACAATAAATCTTAATGATGATAAATCAGTAGAGTCAGCAACTTCAAGAATGCTTTGATACATAGATGGTACAATACTCATATTAGTAATCTTTTTCTCTCTAATCAAATCTTTGATTGCATAATAGTCCAGATTATCCTTTGGAAGAATAAATGTACCTCCAGATAATAAACTCGAATATAAATTAGAACCAAAACCATCAAATGAAAATGAAATTAACTGTAAAGTTATATCCTCTGAAGTATAGTTATAAGCATGTTTTCTCCAATGAATATAATTAAGTATGCTCTTATGTTCAATCAATACACCCTTTGGTTTTCCAGTTGAACCAGATGTATAGATTTCATATGCTAAATCTTTTGAATAATTAATAATTTCCAAATTATTATCATCAGATGTTTGTACATCGTTTAAACAAATGATTTCTCCACGAAAATCTAGTTTTTTGATTAAATTCTTTTGGGTCAATACTATCTTAGTTTTGCTATCTTCTAACATGTATGCAATTCTCTTTTCGGGATATTCAGCAGCTATCGGTAAATAGGCTCCTCCAGCTTTTAAAATACCTATAATTCCAATAATCATCTCAAGAGAACGCTCTGCAATAATTGCGACTAAATCATCTCTTTGAACACCTTTTTTGCGTAACACTCTAGCAAGCTGGTTGGCTTTTTTATTTAATTCACGATAAGTTAATTCTTTTTCGTCAAAAATAACAGCTATATTTTCAGGTGTTTTTTCAACTTGTTCCTCAAACCATTGTTGAATAGTTTTTGTTTGATCATACTCTACACTGGTATTATTAAATCCTGATAACAAAAGATTTTCTTCTTCTTTCGAAATCATCTTAATCTGAGAAATTTGAAGCTTAGGATTCTCAATAATTTCACTGAGAATATTCACAAAATAATTTGCATAGTTTCCGATCATTTCTTTAGTGAAGAGGTCTCTATTATAACTAAAGTTTACTTCAATCTTTTCAAATACATTTATAGCCACTGTCAAATCAAAATTAGTCATTTCTGAAATCGAATAAGATTTAAGTGTTAATGCACTCTCTTTAGAATTCACCTTTTGATCTAATGGATAATTTTCTACCACTAAAATAGAATCAAATAACGCACTTTGAGCATCAATTTCACTATATGATTTGATTTCAACTAATGGAGTGCATTGATAATTTTGTTGTTCTTTAAGTGCCTTAGATATATCCTGGAGAAAATTTTCTAAAATTAACGAACCATTTGGCTTGGCACGAAGTGGTAAGGTATTGATAAATAGCCCAACCATCTCTTCAATTTTCTCAACATCAGTTGGTCTGCCTGAAACAGTTACTCCAAAAACTACATCTTCTTTGTTATTAAATCTTTCTAAAAATATTGCCCAACTTGCGTAGAAAAGTGCGCTCAAAGTAATTTTTTGTTGTTTCACAAATTCTTTTAATCGCATAGTCAAATCATGCGGAAAATTAAGCAGATAATTTTCTGCAATAATAATCTCAGATTCTTTTTTAAGATATGTGGGTAATTCAGTTTTTGAATCAAAATCTTGTAAATATTCTCGCCAGTATTGAGCCTGTTGGTTCTGATTTTGATTATGTACCCATTTTAAAAATTCCTTATAGCTATTTTTAGTGATTTTTAAGGAAGTTTGACCTTTAGCAAATTGGTCATAAACTGCAAAAAATTCTTTTAAAACAATTCCGTTGCTCCAACCATCATAAACAATGTGATGATAACTTATTATCATCTCATAATTATTCTGAGAAAGCTTGCATAATATAATCCTAAATAACGAGCCTGATTCTAATTGAAATTTATTGTTTTTATCTTTCTCTTTTACTTGATTTAATCTTTTAGTTCTCGCTGCTATATTTTCGATATCAGAAAAATCATATTCTTGAATCTCAACATCACGTTTTTTTAAGACAACCTGTATAGGATTTTTGAATGTTTCCCACATAAAAACAGTCCGTAGCATCTCATTAGTCTGAACAACATAATTCCAGGCTTTCTTAAATATATCATTATTTATTGAACCAGTGAGGTTTAAACATAATTGAACAAAGTATTGATCGCTTTCTGGCCTTTTTAAATAATGATACAACATCCCTTCCTGTAAAGGACTTAAAGCCAAAATATCCTGTACATCTTCTTTTGAGATTTTTAATTTTTTTGCCATATGATAACCCCTTTATAAAAATTTTATTATTAATATGATTCGACCACAAAAGTATTTTAGTCGTTCAAGAACTCACAATACCATATATAGTACTGAACCCGCCCATTTCAGTACTATATATGGTATTGTGCACTTTTGTGCGACTACTTTTTGTAGACTAATCATAATATCAGTCATTACCCTTATTCCTCCCATTTTTGTATATAAATACTACAATGAATTCCAATCAGATCAACTTCTGCACCTTCACCATTGATAATTCCTACTAAGTTTTCTTTGTCATTAAAAAATGTTTCTTTCAAAGGTAATGAACATTTAATTGAACCATTACTTACATGAGCATGCAAATTAATTTTACTATTCTCTGGAATTGAAAACACTATCTTACCATTTGAGGTTTTCATCCGATATGTACCATCAGGCTTAATCATACTTTCATAATAAATATTGGAGATTTTAGTTTCTAAATAGACGTTTTCTAATTCTTTTGTTGAAGAAAAATGAATTGGGTTATTAGTTGTCTTAGCCTTTATACTTCCAGCAAACTCTTTAATTATTATAGATGCAATTTTTGTTTCTATCTCTGCATAACCTGAAACATTTTCTAATGTTATTGATTGATTATTGGTCTTAGCATAAAGATTGCCTTTAAAATTAGTGATTAAGATAGGATAATTTCTTGTCCTAACTTTCAATTCACCACTCAGATCATTTACAACAACTCGCGCAAACCTTGTATCAATATCAATATAGCGAACAATAGATTCAGGTACTTGAATTCTAAAGTTTATCACTGTTTCACTAACCCCTAAAGGCAATTGATCAGGTCGATCTATAGTCACCATAACCGTATCTTCATCCTCTTCAAAGATAACGTTGACTTCGTCTAAAATTTCGTTTATTTTAGTTTTAATATCTCCTCGAACTTCTTTCTCAATGATAAAAACAAGTTCATCACCTTGAGTAGGTTCTAAAGTTACTTTACCTTTATAATTTTTCAAAATCAACTTTTCTTTAGCAGGCACTTTTTCTGTATAAGAATCAACCTGTTTAAAAATTCCAATTGCAAATCCAAAACATCCCAACATCATACCCACTAAAATAACCAGCCAGATTATCAAGTTTTTCTTTTTCATAATTTACCTCCAAATAATTTCTTAGTCATAAATATAATAATATAATTCCAGAAAAGCGCATTATCTCCTTTCTGTTGTTAATAATTACTGCTTTTCTATAAAATTTAGCAATATATTATAACGTTTTTTTATTACCATTTTATAACTCGAAAGTTCAATCTGATTATACCATAATCTTATAAATAATTCAAGTTGTGCCGTTGAATTTAATCTCTACATTGCTGAAATATTTTAAATAATACCATTATTTTTTATGTATTATAAAAAAACACCTATAGAATTTTTTAAACTTCTATAGTTAAGTAGTGTCGTTAGATAATTTTTTTGGTAGTATTCGCTTTTTATGTATGTTATTTGATTACAGTTGATGATTCACTCGACAAACTCAAATGAAAAAATTATATTGAATAGCTTGAATTCCATTATCTGTTAAAAATAGTGACACGCGTTTATCACTAGCAATAGGGCTAAGTAATTTCATTGAACCAAGTTAATAGATGCAATGCAACCTCGTCTCGATTCACCTCATTCAACAATTCATGCCGTCCTCCTGGGTAAAGTCGCATCTTTACATCATGAATTCCCGTTTCTTGATAGATAGAGTATAGTTTTTTTACTAATCTCCCATAATTCCCTACCGGGTCTTGATCACCGGCGATAATAAATATTGGAAGATCTTTTGGTATCTTTGCTAAGCGATCTTTTTTATAAAGTTTAGATAAACCCTGTAAAAAATAATAGAAAAATCCAACAGTAAACAGTGTCCCACTATATGGATCTTCTTCGTATTTTTTTACTTCATCTACATCGGTACTTAACCAGTCAAAACGGCATGTATTATTTTTTATCCGTTTATTATAGCTACCAAAACTTAAAAAGTCCAGGAGTTTACTCTTTTTCCGTTCACCAAAAATAATCTTTTCAAGACCAGCAATCATTTTTCCAGCGTGTACCTCGATTCCCAATTTGGCGGCCGAACCACACAGAACTACTCCTACTATCTCTTTTCCATAATTAATGATATACTCCTGAGCAATAAACGAACCAAAACTATGACCAAATACAATAATGGGTAATCCTTGATGTTTCTCCTGAATTAACTCGGTGATAATATATTCATCTTCTACAATCATATTAAAACCGTCTTGACCAATATAACCTAACTCTTCAACACTGCCTGCTGTTCTTCCGTGTCCCCGGTGATCATTGGCGTACACAATAAAGCCCTCACTATTTAAATATTTGGCAAATCTCTCATAACGTGCAGCATGTTCGGCCATTCCATGAAAAATCTGGACAACAGCTCGCGGTTCTGCTACTTTATTCCAACAATGTACAAAGACATTCATACCGTCACTACCCTTAATTGAGAACTCCTCTTTTGTCTTTAAATTCAAGTTAATACCACCCTTCTGATTTAACGCCCAGCTACTCCATAATTCATCCCCATAACTATAATTCCTTAATTCCAATACAATATAGAATTATTGCCTGTTGTACATAAAGCAAGTTCTTTTTAATCTGGCTGATAGAATATATGTCAGATAATATGTCAGATAATATTTCACAAGGATGATTAGTACTTGTCATAGCATTAATTACTGGTATTGAACAATACTTAGCCATTTCTTCAAGTTTAGAATACTCTGGATGTCTAATAATGATTCCATCAACCCAATTTTCTATATACTTTGCAACGTCTTCGATTTTTTCTCGCTTATCAAGTGTTTCAGGAGGAAACAAAATACAATTACCACCTAAATCTTTTATGCCCTTTTCAAATGTAATTTTTGTTCTTATACTAGTTTCGGGAAAAAATAGTAAAAACGTTTTTTCTTTTAAGTAATTTACTTTGCCATGTAACTTTAGGTTTTCAGCCAGTTTGAAAATGTTATTAATTTGGTTTTCTGTTAAACTATCTATCTTTAACAGATTCATTATTGTCCCCTTCCTTTAATTCTTTTAATCTTTTTCATCTTGTTTGCGCAAGGCTTAATACCCAATTCTTCTTTGACTTCTCTAATTGCAGCAGTTTTACTCTCTTCACCTTTTATAGCAGCACCACTTGCTGCTGCCCAAATACCTGGTAACAATTTTAGATGGTCTGCTCTTTTTTGAATTAAATATTCATTTTTATCGTTCATTATCCAGATATGTACAACTAAATGATGATATATCAAGAAGATTGTTCCGCACCAAACTCATTATTCTCATTTTGTATATCTAACTGTTTATCAAAAGTCTGATGTTTCGATAACGCTTTACGTTGTTTTAGCAGATACATAAATATAACAAGAGCAATAACATTAATTCCAAGTAGTAATGAAGTTTGTCCAGACATAAGATTAATATGATACAAGCTACCTAGATGTACATTAAAATTAAAACCATAGTGAGATGTAAAATATTCAATATTTATACTTAACATAGATCCACATATAAATAAATATGTATAGCCGTTTATAATGAATTGCGGGATTTGAAACACTTGAATAATAAGAGATAAAAGTATTCCTGATTTTTTTCCCTTCCACATTAAAAAACCTGCACAAAAAGATAAAACATATAAAGAAAGCATTATAATATTAATTATCAATATTACAGGTCCCAAAAAGAAGCTTCTAAATGGTACGAAAAATATGAACAGCAATACTCCTAATACTCCGCCTAACATCTCATGAAATGCAATAATTCGTTTCATTAATTCCACTCCCTTATGACAAAAAATATTCATTTCCTTTTAGCTGCCCTCTAATCGAAATACACATTTGGCATATTGAATAATAGTCTTCTACTAATGGTTTAATACCACTTTTCTTTCCCAATTCCATTAAACCTTCTATTCCTTTTTCCAAAATAATTCTCATCTCTGGATTCGCATATGGATTATAATTCTCCAAAATATCTATGATATCAGCTTTGAAGACATTACCAATACTAAAACCTCTACAAATTTTTACATCTCCATTTGGTTCAATACTAATACTCGTTATTGAATCTAAAGGATCTGTGTAAGGCATTTCCTCACATCTACCCTTAGGTAAATACTGTTTAACTGGAATATATGTGCTTAAATTTTCTATTGCAGAACCTTCTGGACATACAATATTTCCACTTGCAGATTCTATTTGTAGGCTATCGAGTTCTTTTAGGATATTTTTAGTCACTATATTGTACTGATTATTATGATTCTCATTTACCACCCAACAAGGATTCCATTTTATTACTTTAAAACCCTCTTTAATTAAAGTCTCTACTGTATTTTTAACTATATCAAGTGGAATATATTCCTTATGAAATGCATCTACAGAAACAAGTATATTGTTTACACCTGCTGCTTTTAGTTGTTTAACAATTTCACTAACCTTGTCCTTATCATTAAACCAGTAACCATTTGTTATCACCTGCCTTTTGGAAATACCAGATTTCTTTGCTTCATTATGAATAGCACAAACAATTTCAGGATGTAACAAAGGTTCCCCACCAAAAGTCATTATTGATTGAGGATGATATTTTTTACTAATCTTATTTACAATCTCCACAGCTAGATACTTATCAATTGGCTTATTCATTTTCTTTTTATGTTTAACACTACAATGCTTACAATTTGAATTGCAGCGCTATGTAACTGCAAACTCCAATCTATCCACATTTAAATATTTTCTCATAAAACCTTCTCCTTCTAGTATTTCTCCAGCTTTTTATTATTACTAAATATGAATATGTTAGATAACAACTTATATTAGTAATATGTAAAATATAGGAATTTACTAGTCTTAAGCAAATACATTTATAAAGTAAATTACTATATTGATATGTTTTATCCTAGAACAATTTCAAAAAAAAGACCACCCCGTATGGTGGTAGGGTTGATGAAGGGATTAACAAAAAACTTCAGACGTGCAAATTCCGTTAACTCTGTACTGGCAATAAGGAACTTCCGGTACGGGACATGCATTAGGATCAGGAACAGGAAGAGGTTTAATAGGCATTTGATCACCTCTTTTTATAATTTACATTTTTATTACTTTAATGAATACTACATTCGTTTTATAAAATTCTGCTTTACACAAATATTTTTAAAAATCTATTTTATGAAAATCTAGTAGGAGGCAGGGTCTCCCCGAGTCCTCTCACACCAACGTACGTACAGTTCAGTATGCAGCGGCTCGCCCACTGTCTAACGGTATTTAGAGTATATCGTTATCAGATTTATCAAGCCTTGCTGTTCTGCTAACGATTGGTGTTGCTAACCTCCGTTCCGGACTTTCACCGTATAGTTGTCATTCCTGCCGGGCACACCAAAAAAATTCTATGAAATTATTCATAGAATTTTTTGATTGTTTAGTAATGTGAAATCTCTATTGTATCTTTATCAATTCATAAGGTTCATTGCTTCTTCTTTACTACTTTAAGGATAAAAACGATCGCAAGACCTACTAGCCCACCTGCAGTTCCCAACATAAAATAAATCCAAGAGCCATACCTATTAGCATCCCGGCAACCATGATCATCCCATCTTGATTCTCTTAGGGTTGTTTTTCACTACTATGGGATTTTACTATATTTTTATCTCTTACTAAATCATCTAAGGTTATTTCAAATAAATCGCTCAACTTAATCAATTTATCTATTTCAGGGTATGTTTGTCCAGATTCCCATTTTGATACTGCTTGCCGAGACACTTTCAGAAATTCAGCAAGATTTTCTTATGTCATTCCTTTTTCCTTTCTTAGCATTTGTAATTTTTCTGAAAAATTCATTATAATCACCTCACATAAATTATACCTTATAGCCTGTTTACATGCTACCAAATTCAATTTGCTATCTGTCAACTTCCGGTTGCACTCACGTCAATTGACGATATCACATCATTTCAAATTTTTACTTAAATCTGAAGAGGCTTTTTCCTTTGTTTGTTAATTTTGAAACAACACCCTTTAGAAACATTCTCTTACCGCATCAAAAAAATATTCTTCAAATATATTTAAGAAAGCAAAAAAACCTGATCATGTACAGATCAGGCCTTCTCTCTTTCTATTTCACATATTTATCAACTAAACTCTCAATCAACTCTTCTTCAGCCTGGTAAGGTAAAGTAATATGCCCTTTCTCACCTTTTTCCTTATTCCAGGTTATCATAGTTTCAATAGCATTTTCATTGCGAGCCCAGGCTCTTCTGGCAAGGCCACCATTAACATCCCAATCTAATGCTAGCTTAATGGTTTCATCAACTCGTTCGCTACCATCCAATACTAATCCAAATCCACCATTAAATGATTTACCTATACCTACACCGCCGCCATTGCTTTCAACCACCAATGTCATGCCTCTAGCTGCATTTCCTGCAAAACATTGAACAGCCATATCAGCCATAATATTACTACCATCTTTAATATTTGCTGTCTCTCTATATGGAGAATCTGTACCAGAAACATCATGATGATCACGACCTAACATAACCGGGCCAATTTCCCCATTACGAACCATTTCATTAAACTTAAGCGCAATTTTCACCCGACCTGCTGCATCAGCATAAAGAATCCGTGCCTTTGAACCAACTACCAATGCATTCTCTTCAGCATCTTTAATCCACTGATAATTGTCTCTATCCTGTGCTCTTCTAGTAGGATCAATACAATCCATAGCTGCTTTATCAGTTTTACTTAAATCTTCATCTTTACCACTTAAACATACCCAACGGAATGGGCCATATCCATAATCAAAACAAATTGGTCCCATGATGTTTTCCACATATGATGGGAAAATAAAGCCTTCACTGGTATCTACACCATTTTTAGCTATTTCCTTCACACCAGCATCAAATATAGCTTTCATAAAACTGTTACCATAATCCCAGAAGTGAGATCCATTTTCAACTAATTTTTTAATCACATAATAATGTTTAGTTAAACTCTTATCTACTTCATTTCTAAAACTTATCGGATCTTTCTCCATAAGTTCTCTTCCTTCTTCAAAAGTGAAACCTGCAGGAGTGTAACCACCAGTATATGGAACATGACAGGAGGTCTGATCAGACACTAATTCAACTTTAATATTGTTCTCAACAACATACTCTAAAAGGTCAACAACATTACCATGATAAGCAATAGAAACAGGCTCTTTTCTCTCTCTATACTCGTCAACCCACTTAAAAATTTCTTCAAGGTTATCAGAAACTTTACCTACCCAACCTTGATCATGGCGGGTTTTAATTCTAGATGCCTCAACTTCTGCAATAATCCCGATACCACCAGATATTTCTACAGCTTTAGCTTGAGCACCACTCATACCACCCAAACCTGAAGTAATATAGAGATGTCCTCGAAGGTCTTCATCTTCAGGAATGTCTAAAAATAAGCGGCCTGCATTTAAGAGGGTAATATATGTACCATGCACAATACCCTGAGGACCAATATACATCCATCCCCCAGCTGTCATCTGACCATAGTTAGCAACTCCCATAGCTGCTGCTTTGTTAAACCATTCTTCATTATCGAATATACCTATCATCAGACCATTTGTTGAAATAACCCTTGGGCTTTCTGGTCTTGATGGGAATAAGCCTACAGGATGACCTGATGAAACTACCAGAGTCTGATCTTCTGTCATCTCTTCTAAATATTTTTTGATTAATCTATATTGCATCCAGTTTTGACAAACTTGACCTGATTCACCATAGGTAACTAACTCATAAGGATAAAGTGCTATATCAAAATCCAAATTGTTGTCAATCATCAATTGGAGTGCTTTTCCTTGAATTGTTTTACCTTTATATTCATCAATTGGCTTTGCTTTTATTTCTTCATATGGGCGATATCTATAACCATAAATTCTTCCCTTTGTCATCAACTCTTCCATAAATTCTGGAGCCAGAGTTTCATGTAAATTTTCTGGAATATACCGCAAAGCATTCTTTAAAGCTATTTTTATCTGTTCTCTCGATAAATTCAGCTCTCTTTTTGGTGCAAGTCTAATACCCTCCTTAACTTCTGGCATTTCTGGTAATTCGTCAGATAACTTAATTCGCATAGCTTTTGATACATCAAATTTCATAAAAACTTCCTCCCTTTATATTTATAATTGTCAAAAGTTTTTGAATATTTTTACCTTAAAAACAAGGTAGTTCAATTTTTCATTCTCCATCTTCAAAATTTGAAGTGGAAATATCGAAATATAAACACTACCCTTATAGTAATTCTATTTCCGGTCGCTTTTTCCTGTTTTTTTATTGTTAGATTACGGACAAAAAGTGCGAGATAAGTTCACTTCCATTAAGTCTAGTATTAGTCATTCAATAAAGTAATGAGATTTTACTTATAAAAAGACAATTAAAGGCAATATTTACTGATTTTATATATTTAAATACTTTTTATCTTCATAAGCAGCAACACCTAATAACGTTAATATCCCGCCAATTGTTGTAAAATTGCAACCACCTTCTTTAGCACATTCAGATAAATTTTTACCAAACCATTTCCTTGTTAGTTCACCAGTTTCAATTAACTGTTTATATGATTGCCTAATTTCTGATAGAGTAATTCCTTTCTGATTTGGTTTATTCTTATTTTTGTGATTAGGTATGTAATATATTATAGCTTTTTCTCCTCTTCTCATTCCCCAACCTTTTATAAATTGTTCATTAGTTTTTGGTTTAGGAATAACCATATTTTTTTCCACAAGTTTATCTAATTTTGCATCCAAGTTCTCAATATAGCCCATTTAACAACATCCCTTCTATTAATATTTAATTAAATTCAAATCAATTTTAGAGATTTCAGTAGCTCCTATTTTTTCATCAAGAAGATTCTCTCCACCATAAATATAATACCGGATATGTATTTTCTTCTATCTTCTTATACCTTTTTCCTTCACTATTGTAGTAATAGTTACCAATAATTCTTATTGCTTCTTTAACTTTCACTAATTGATTGCTGGAATCAAATTCATAGGTCTGACCGTCTCATTACCATCATGATTTCTATAGTTATATTTGATAAAGTATGCCTACAAAGCAAAAACCCCCTTACTCAATGATAAAACTCCCCCATAAGGGGAGCATATCACAACACAAGGGGTTCCTCATCAATCTTATAGTTCAGACTATACCATTGTTCAGGCAATTTTGGATTAATTATGAGCAGGACAACATCTGCCTGTTTTAACGCTTGTAATTTGGTTACTTCTTCCCAGTGTTCTACAACAACATTTTTATTACTCTTATATTTTTTATTATAAAACTCTTTACATGCTAAAAGTATTTCAGGATCAGAATCCTTCCAATTATCTATACCTGCATGAACAAAGATAAAACCATCAAACTCCAATCCCATCAAAAAAGAGTTTAAAAAATCAATATCTTCTTTATAGTTTTTAACCAGTTATTGTTGAAATTGTTTAGAATCTTTAGTAGCAAAAATATCAAATTCTAATTGTTCTGCCCATACTTTAAGCGGACTTGGATAAGAAACTTTTTTAGCATAATTATTAAGAATTTATTTTTTTGTTGCAACAAAGGTTCCTCCCATCTAAATTCAACATATTTCTTTTTCAGTCCAGGCTATTAAAGACGACGGGAGTGTATGAGCAAAATATATAAGGCTAACTACTAATTCCATGCCTATCTTTGTCTCAGCTAAAGCGTAAACAAAAAGAATTGTGAGAGTGGTTATGCTAAAAATTTGATAAGACTTTCTAATAGAAGTATTTATTGTACTCTTTTCTTTCTCATTAAGTTTCTCCTGTGGTCTATGTACCAGTTTCCATAAACTACTTTTAAGATAGACTTTTATAAAACAAATAATTATGATAAGTATTGTTGCAATAACTCCAATAACTATTTGAACATTCCAGTCTATCTTTTTACCAATAGTAAATAATGTTACGAATAGTATAAGGGCTAGATAATTTATTATTATTCCGATTTTTGTTTTTGACATATTTTTCCCTCCTATGAATAGACGTCAAATCTTCCTATCCCCTATTAAGCACATACAACACAATACCTACAACTAACACCAAACTAAGAAAAATTACTACAGCCAATTTAATTCTTTTTACTTCAAGAGAAAGTTCTGACCACTTTTTCACATTTGACCATTTATCTTTATTTTTCAAACCCACAGCTAGAAGAATAATTCCCATAACTGAAAAAACATAATTTTTTGTAGCTACCCCCAAAGGAATCCATGAAGCACCAATGATAAAAAATGTCCTATAATCAGGCTCCTGCTTAGTCTTTTTTCTAATAGTGATCATAAATACTAATAACCCAAGAATTATTAGACCAATAATTAACCATAAAATTTGCATTTTGAACACTCCTTTTTATTATCTTAAAACTATTTTCCGCGTTTTTCTAATCAATTCTTTCAGACTTGAATAAAAGTTAGCTATTTTTAATTTATTTCCTACTTATCATATTATGATAAAAAAATAAGCCCTTCTAAAGAGCTTATTTATCTGTTAAAACACTAAACTTGAATAGTCAATTTCGCCATTTTCATTAACTAATTCTGAGTTAGCATGAACATATTCAACTTTTCCAACAAACATTTCATGAGAACCTGTTTTAATAGAATCAACAACTGTACATTCAATATTTATTGGAAAATCTAACAATACAGGAGCCTCAACCTTTACTCCATTCTCATAGTTAAGTTCCAATTTATCTAATTTGTTTTCATCACGACCACTATGTGTTCCCAAATATGTAAATGCATCTTTCGTTTCTTTAGTAACTACATTAACAACAAAAACCCCAGTTTCTTTTATCATACGATAAGAATGACGATCTGGAACAATTCCTACCATTACCATAGGTGGTGCATAACTACAGTTACAGGCATAAGCCACTGCTAAAGCATTATTTTCTCCATTTTTTCCCCTGCAAGAAACTACTACACTTGATGTCGGTCTAAGACATGTTTTTAATTGTTTTACTTCTTTTTTCATTAAACTTACCTCCAATAATTAACCAATTTATTATGAACATATACTCATCATGATTATATCACCATTTTAATAAATTGACAATAAAAAAATTATAGATGAATGTGAACAAAAAACATCTAGTTATTCCAAAAAATATTGCTTTACTTATGGATAGAGAACCACAGGATGAAGAAGTTTTAAAGCTAATCGCTCAACATCATAAGTATATAAATGATAATTTCTATACCTGCACTATCCAAATTTATAGTGGCCTTGCAGATTTGTATGTTGAAGACAGTCGTTTCACTGCATATTATGAAAATATTAAATCAGATCTTGCTAAATATATGCATGATGCAATGAAAATTTATTGTGGAAAAAATTCAAAAGATAAACAGAAAAGTTAGTGAAACTTTTCTGTTTATCTTTTGAGATAAGACCCCCACTTCTATAAGTGGTGGAAATTGTTTTTAATCTTCAGTGGGGGTAGAATCCCCTACTGAAGCCCCGATGTTCAGCTTTAGCTGGACGAGTTCACTATAAATTATTACTAAATTCAATAAAATTTTCTGCATCTATACCTACTTTCTCCCAATCATCAATTGCTTCCTCTAAATTAAGTCCTGCTATAAAAGCATCATCAATCGTCTTTTCATCATTAATTAAATTTTGGATATAAGTCAAATCTGACTCAATCGCTTGCCATACACCTTTACATTTTTCAAATACATTTATCGGTGGAAAAGCTATATCTGTCATTAAATCTAAAAAATTTATCTGTTCTTGTGATAATCCACTCATTCCTGGTCCTAGTTGTGTTCCAATAGTCAAAGCGCCCCACGGCATAGCACTTTCTGATGCTTGTTTTGCGACATCTATAAATTGATTTACTTCAGTTACGACTTCTTCATTTAATGTTAGATTATTATTTAATACTGAAGCAATTTCTTTAGAAACTTTATCAATACTAGTTCTATCATTGTTAGAAAGAGATTCTTTCAATATTTGATACTTTTCTTTACTAAAAGTTTGACCATAGCTTTTTACTTGTTTTGCAAATAAAATTATTTTTGGAAAGGTAGTATTTTGCCATGTGTTAGCTGCTGTAAATATATTATTAAAAAACCTTTTTTCAAATTCATTTTTTTCAGGATAAGAATTAATTTCCTGTACATACTTATTTACTTTTTTCCACTCTTCTTTAGAAATTAAAAATGGCGAACCAACTTTTGTAAGTAAAGCCCCTGGACCAAAACTAAAGTTTGATTTCATAATTTTCCTCCTTTAAAGTCGTGAACTAATTTAAAAAGGGAGTTTTTACTCCCCTTTTAAATTATTATTATCTTATTTATCACAAATTCATATCTGCAATCATATCACCAGTGAATTCGATTTTTATTGATTCAACTTCTGATAAATCCAGACCCTGATTAAAAGATTCAGCTACCTCGATTTTCCAAGTAGAAAATGGAGTAGGTACAAAATAAGCAAATTTTTCTTCTTCTGCAATTGTACCATCTACAATAATTTTGTTAGTATCAATTTCATATTCGAATAATCTTTGTAAAATATTTGACGTGAAAGAAAATGGTTTTTCGTCATAAGTATCATTATAATTACCTGAATTAGTTATTTTAACAGAAACTTTATTTATATCTGTTTTTATACCATTAATCCAAACTCTTATTGTTCTAACTCTAACCCTTTCAAAACCTTTAAAAATCTCATTAGAAAGTGTTATCGGTAAAATTAACTTTTTATTCTTTTTGAATACAGTAAGCAAATCAGCATCATTAATTGTCAGAACAAGATTTGAAAATTCCTGTGGAGGCGGATTAAAAGATTGCAATGCATTATTATAATCGTTTTGGATATTACTCAAAGCATCATTTAATTCTGAAATATTGTCACTCATAACTGGCTTAACTAAAGATTCTTTTAAAGCCCAGTATTTATATGCCCATCTGTAGTTAATAATTGATATAAATAAATCTCGCTTAACATTTAAGTATTGTTCGTAAACCACTTGCATTAACTCAACATTTTCTTCTTTTTCTTCAGACATTTGTTTAATAAAATTAGAAATTCGTGTTGTCTGATTCTTTTCAACTTCTTTTTTGAGGCGAAGTTTAACCAGTTGCTGGCTAACTTTGATTAATGCTACTCGATTTTGAGCAAGAGCTTTACCATAAACAATCATTTTTTCTAATTGTAATTTATAATTATTTGTCTGCGGTATATCTGCTTTAATTGCCATATCAAGATAATTATCAACTTCTAATTTGAAATTATCCCATTCAACTGTTGAGGTTAAATCCTGTGCATCTAATTTATCTATAGTTTCTTTCTTGATTGTATTTTTTAAATCATCTATGTCTGATAAATTACCCGTAGCCGTTGATATTTGATTAGATAAGTTATATACATCTTTTAAAACCTCAATGAGAGTGCTCAGCTTTTTCATTAGTTTTGAAAAATCAATGGCAGATTCAGCTACTGTCTGTGTAGCTTTTTCGGCTGCCGGTGCAGCTGCTTCATCACCTACACACATTGCCCCGATTGCTCCAACAAACTCAAAAACTCCTGTCAAAATTTTTACAGTGGCTTCTAATTCTTTTTTTCGCTTCCATTTGTCTAACTCAAATTCAAACTTAATTTTTGTTAGCTCAACCTGATTTTTTTGCGATGTAAAGTCTGCTAAAATACTTTGCACAGCAGCTTCAGCAGATTTATAGTTTTCTTTTGTTTGCTCAATCAGAGAATTTGAAAATTCTACTGTATCCTGATAATGTTGTAACATAAGATTTGCAGATTTTTTTCTATCATCAATAGAACAATTTAAATTGCAAAAATTTGTATACTCATTTTCATAAGAACGTGCTACGTCCACAAAAGTTTTAATTGATTGAGTATATATCTGACGACTCAGATAAGGAACAAATGTTACATCTGACATTGTAGTTTTTAATAGTACTAATAATGAAGATGCCTGACAAAACATCGAATCAAATGTTGAAAGTAATTTTGTACAATCTTTTATCCATTTTAGTTGTGAAAAAGCAATTTCTGGTTGTTCATAAAATAAAATAGTAGCATATTGGAAAATTGCTGAAAAAATAATTTGCAAATCTACACTGTTTGAGCTAATAGCCATATCCAAATTATTGATATCCATTTCAGCCAATTCATTATTACGTCCTAAAAATACTTTTCCTAAAGATTCAATATCTTGCAAATAAATATCTTTACTTTCTTCATTAGGCAACATTCCAGTAATCTTAAGACTGGAGGAAATTTCCTCAGCATAAATTATTAATTTAGTACTTTTACACTCACCTAAATCAAGACTAATGCTAGAACTTTCCCCAACCTCAATTCTTCTAGAAACAATAATTAAACCATTATTATTTAAATTCCATGTAAAATTATCAGGAATTTTTACAACATCCGCAAATATATAAATAAGCGGAGGATTTAATTCTTTTTGAGTTATTTGATTTTTAATATCTCCTAAATCTATATACATCTCGCGGATAATTGTTTTTAGATTAGAATAATTTTCTTTTGTAATTACCGGTATTTTAGCTTTTTCCTGTGTCGTATTAAATAATAGTCTCCAATTAATACTAGTTGAATTCATATTAATCTCCATCCCATTTAAAAAGCTTTATTTTTTTTGAAATTGTACATAAGCATTAACTCTGAAACTATCTGCTTCTTGACCTACTTTTTTCCAATCTTTAATTGCTAATGGAATACCGCAATCTTTTAAAAATGGTGGAACTTTAGAAATATCTTCATCAATTACATTTTCAATATTAACTAAATCACTATAAATCGAACTCCAGATACCTTTTATTTTTTCAATAACAGGCAACGCATTTTGCAAATCTGTCAAAATTGTTTTAAGACTGTTTTCTGCTATATCTATAGCGTTCATTAAATTAATATCACGTCTAATGATTTTATTATCTTTGTCAATTTTATCTTTTAAATTATTAATTGATTTTTTTAATTCTTTCATTTGCTTGGCAAAAACCCCATCAACAATTGCTGCTGCAATCCATCCAGCAATTGGAATCCATCCATATGTAGCACTTGTTGCTTCAATAATAACATCACGGTTATATTCTTTTTGCAATTTATCAACTTCACTTCTAAATTCTTTAATTTGTTTTCTCAATGTTTGCACTTGCTCACTATTTTTCCCATATTTTTGATTATAGGTCTTACTAAGACTCTTCATATCATTTTGATCTTTAGTACATAAATCAAGAAATGTCGAAATCTCTTTTTGAACATTATCAGCATTAGTAGCATAATCTTTAGCCGATTTTCCTAATATTTGTACAATTCCTTTCATTTTTTGTTTAAGCATATTCAAAACTTCTTTATTTGGATTTTCCGAAAATTTTATATTACAATATTCTTCCACAACCTCATTTAATGCACCATAATAAACGGTAGCTTTACTAGCATAATGAACAATATTATTAGCAAGATTAATAGTATTTGGATAAGTTTCTGTTTTCCAAGTATTACAATGTCCATGTACTACTATGAATTCTTGTAATAGATCCTGAAAATCAGATACTGAACTGGAACCATCTCCAAAAAGCAATTCTGATAATTCAGAAGTATTTACTGGCAAAGATAGTCCATCCTGTACATAGACTTGAACATTTATCCACTCAGCTTTAGATAATAAAAATGGGTTTTTTTGTCCTTTTTGAGTTAATCCACCTGGGCCAATATTAGGTTTTTTTATTGCAGTTGTCATAAAAAAGACTCCCTTCAATTTGAATTTTAATATATTAATTATAACATTTACCAATCACAAAATCAATGTTTTTTTAATGTATTTTTATTATTTGGCAAATACATATTTACTAATATCAAAAAAAATAATTTTCAAATAAAAAAAGCAGTTGACCAAAACTGTGTCAACTGTCTTCTTTATTCCCTGGCTTAAAATCTCCCAAAGGCCCCTTCCACCTAAATTTACCAACTGTTATTTTCCCAATCTGGATAGCTTCCGTAGGGCATTGATGAACACATTTCAAACAAAAATAACATTTATTACCAAACTGAATTTTACTCTTCTCTATTGTTATATTTCCAGCCGGGCATATCTTTTCACAAAGTCCACATGAAACACATTTATCATCCACCCAAACCTTTCTACTTAAGATTTTTTCAAAAGGTTTCATCATCAATATCAAGAACCAGTCAATAAATAATCCCCCTATTTTCATTTTAGGAATTACTGAATTAGTTTTATCCATTACTTCTACTGAAATTTTTTCCACAATCTTAACAATGTTATTTATTGAAGAATTAATTATTTCTGATGTATTATAATTTGTTGCCATTGTCTTTTTAACAATTTTTGAATCCTTTTTCATAATAACCAATCCATCTGATCCTGGAAGTTTGAATTCTTCTGCACCTAATGGAGAAAAACCTTTCTTTACAAACTTTTGCATAGCTCTTCTTAATGCATTTCCTCCAAAATAACCCATTGTCGAAAAAAGAATTACCCCTGTAGTCTTAGAACTAGATAATTTTTCGATGTATTCATCTAGAAATGATGGCATATCACAAGCGAAGATTGGAAAACCGAATATTAAAAGATCGTATTTATCTAAATTAAAAACTGAAAAATTTTCAACAGCAGCTAGTTCAGTTTCAAAAGAGTTTTCTCTAAGTCTTTCATCTATTTTTTTCGCAATAAAATGAGTGTTACCTGTACCACTGAAATAAAGAGTTAATATTTTCAAGGTCTTTTCACTCCTTTTCTTGAAATACAGGCCACTTTGGTAACAGATTTTCTGCAGTTGATATACCCCATCTATTGCTCAACTCTTGTTTAAGAATAAACACACTTTGAGCTAATGAATCCAATTCTTTTGAGTTATTACATACTTTCCCTAACCTATTTAAGGTTGAAAGCATAGCTTCTCGCATAGACCAATCATCTACCCAAGGTCTATTCTTTTCTAAGACTTCTAAAGGAAACCACGAAATCATCGCCAATGCTCGCCATGCACAAAGATAATTCCAGGTTTTATCAAAAGTTTCATCATCTGCTTTCACATCATTAAGAAGTTCATTTTTATAATGATACTTTATCTTTTCCACCAAAAACTCAGGTAATGGACATAAAATATTCCAACATGTTATATCATATAGTGCATGTCGATAACCACCATATTCAAAATCTAATAAAAATATTTGATTATCTTTGATATGATTATTACTAGGCGCCATATCTCCATGAGTAAATGAAAGAAAAACATCTGGATCTTTGTAGGTTTCATTAATATTATTTAAACATATCTCAGTTCCTTCTGAAACTTTGCATTTAATTTTTTCAAACCATTGATAGAATTTTTCTAGACCCTTATGCCACCTTTCAGCTTCGAACAAACGTCCAAAATCATTATCTTTTAGGTAAATATCTCTTATCTTTATAAATTCATCTTCTTTATTCATGGTTATGAGATTAAGTTGAGCAGTTTTTTTTGCTAAATCTATAAAATATTCTTCAGCCAAATCTATACTTGTTCCATTCAAAATATCTTCAAGTGTTTTAGGTGATCCTAAATCTTCCATGATAAAGAAAGAATTTTTCTGATCCCCACATAAAAATTGTGGTATTATTTTTTGATTTGTTTTCATAGGAGATAAGAAATAAAGGCTAGTCCAATCTGTATAGCCGCATGTCTGATCATTTTTATTTTTTTTATAATTATTGAAGATAAATTTTCTTTATTTCCTGAGACTTTGCATCTAACTATAAGATTTCTTTCCCAGTCTTTGATTACTTCTGGTGAAAATAAATACTCAATCTCTTTATCAACTTCTTTTCTAAGTATCGCTGTTGCTTGTTTTAATAATTGATCTAATTTATTATCTATCTTCAAATTTTTCCCTCCAATTATAGTCGAAAACTACCTTCTAAAATGTCGTTAAATCCTGTCATCTACTTTTCTGATAGCTGAATAACATATTGGTTTAAAATGTCTTAACCAGAAGTTTTTAGCTTCACGATTCTGTGACTCGAAATCGACAGTACAGCGTTTCATATTATTTTGTGAACCCCATTTTAGTAATTCGCTTAATAAGTTAGATGCTATTCCTAATCCTTGCATAGCCTTAGAAGTGTAGACGAAATTGACTCCTAGAGTTTCGTTGACCTGAAGAATTTGGCAACCTGGCCCTGAATTCATTCTCGCTCTAATACCAGAAACAATCTTTCCATCTTTTTCAGCTACAAAAGTAATCACACCACTTCCCAAAAATTGTTCTCTCAAATCATCAATTGATTCTCCATCATTATTCAGATATAAGAAAACAGGTGAATCATTCAAATGTTGATCAATTTTTTCATCAAGTTCTTGAAGTTGAAAAATATCTTCCTCTACTGCCTGACGCACAATGATATTATCTAAGTTGTTTTTATTCAATTCATCCATACTCCTTACTCCATCAATAACTAACATTCCAAAACAAAGCTGATATAGTAAATCATATAGTAAAGTATCATTTGCAAAATATGTTATGACATGAGTATAGAATTTTTGAGAAACCCATTCTTTAGAAAGATAACGGTATAGTTTATAATATACATCTTCTTTTTGCTCTGTCATTGATGAATGACCCCATTCAGGAGTATATACACCTGTTGCTTCCCCTTTAAAAGTTGGAATATTTGTGAATCCAGTCATATAACCAACAAGAGTGTTGTTATTTAATGCAACCGCAGATGAGCGATTTTTAATTAATTTGGTAAGCATAGATGTAATAGTACTAAGATTCTCCCACTCTGAAGGTAACTCGGTAAAATTTTTGCGTTGAATTTTATAATTTTCTATAAAAATCTTCGCTGCATCTTCAAGATGATCATTCTTTAATCTCTATCATATAATCTCTCCTTTTAATTCTACTCTATAGATATTTCGTCATTTTGTTATTTCTTTCCTTCATGTTTTTCAATTATCATGAAAATGCTATACTTCATAATTTGTCATTAGAAATTTCATTCAAAATATCAGGAAATTGCTTACTACAACCACGCATCATAAACCAAAATTTAAAACTTTTAAAAATATCCGAATCAAATTGGTGAATTGTATCCCAAACCTCTTTAATTTCATCATTGTTTTTGATGACCCTATATGATTGGTCAAAAGTAATTATTAAACTCATTAAACTAGAAATTTTATCTAATTCTTCTAAAGAATAACTAGTAACATTTATTAAGGTATACTCAAAATTACAATACTTATTTTTATTTAATAAGGAGCCAATATCAGTTAAATCAAAAATATCTTTAAAATTATTGCCTAATGTCCATTGATCTTTCCCAGCATATAAGACAATAGGTTTGATCAATGGAATACACTCTTTGCTTTTTATCGGCTTATTGCTTGGCGAATGAAACAAAATATTTTCCCATAATTTAGTCATACATGTTAATATCTCAAATGGCACAGTTGGGTTAATAGAATGTTCAATAAAAATCATAATATATAAATCTCTGTTATATTTTTTTGTCTTCATTTTATAGATTAATTCCGGTTTTCGACCAATTTTTTCTTGATACAAAGAGTCATCTACATGGGAAATAGAATCTTGATCAATATCATTTACCCAGTTCTCTTTAACGAAGTTATGTAATAGATCTAAAAAAACCAGTTTATCCGCTAAAAAATAATGGTAAATATTAGTGGGATCGATTTTGTTTCTAATATCTTCACACATAAGTTGTACCACCTCTCTATAAGATTTAGATAATTATATCATATAAAGTAATTGACTTAGGGAAAATAATCGATTGTTAAAAGTAATTATAATTTATAAATATAGAATCAATAACGGAAGTATACTTCCCGTCAACACTCTTTTTGTAACCTCAACAAGCCATTCTATCATCCCAAATCATTAATTTCAAAATTCCCAATAACACAATTGAGCTTTTTCTCCTATTAATGAAACATAGTCAACCACATATACAACATGGTGTTCACTAGGAGCCCACATAAAATTGCGTGGGTGATTACCCTTAAATTCTTTGATCAATTTTCCTGTATCAGTTTCTACAATCTGAATCATATCAGCGTCTACCCTTTCCCATTTATATTTACCATCACTTGAAAGCTGATTAAAATTTGACTTACGAAAGTTTGGTTTCTCAGGAGTAAAATGTTTAACTTGTTCTCCTGTTGTTATATTAAAGATAATTCGTTTTACTCTAATTGGTTCGTTTGGCTGGTAATCAAATAAAACATATTTTTCATCTAAAGTAAACCGAATACCCTCATTCCACTTCTTTTCGGGAACTTGATCCATCTTAAAAAGTTCTTTACATTGAAAATCATAAACCATAAGAAAACTTCTATATTTTTTATCAACAACAGCGAATGCAACCTTTTCACCTGAGCTAGAATACGTTGCTGTACCAATTACTTCACCTTCTGCTATCACTTTGGCTTCATTCTGATGAAAAAGAGTTAAAGCATATTCTGGTATATTATTAACTTGTGATAGAAATAAATATTTTAAGATTAATAGAGTAATTACAACAACTTTACGATTATTTTCTACATCGTCAATGGCTAATTCTCCAAACCTTTCTCTTAAAAACAAAGGGGGAGCGACTATCAAAATGAATACTCCAAAAAAAGACATCTCCCACGTTGTAATCGATAAATATTGCAAAAGATAAGCCATTATTGGTATCGACATAAAATAAAATAAAAAACAAAGGAAAACTTCAAAAAAGGGAATCGGTAATAAAAGTGGCGTAGAACATTTACTACATTCTTGACTTTTCCAATATGAAAAACTAGATTTTCGACCAAATTTTTCACTACAAACTGGACAATACATCTTAGAATTTTCACCACTTTTCTTTTAATCATTTTACAAGCTATCAGGGGGCTTACGCCCCCGAAAACTTTCCTAAAACTCATCTTCCAAATCATCTATAAAATCACTAAACCCTGCTACGACCTCTTCCTCTGGTTTTCTACCTATCTCTATAATCGTCTTCGTCGAGTATTCAACAATTTCTCTAATAATCTCAATTAACCTTTCCATAAACCTCTCCATTGTCTCTTTTGCAAATAATTTAGTCTTATAATTCAAAGTCATCTTAAGTGTCTGACCTTCAACAACATAAAGAGTCATGTCAAATTTCGCTAAATTAGTCTTTGGAGTATAATGAATTGCTTTAAAATCTTCAGTCTCAATTTCTTTAAGTCCCATATTTTGCACAACCAACATTACATCAAACAAAGGAGTTCTATTCTGTTTTGTATGTATTCCCAATTTGTCTACTAACATCTCAAATTGATAATCCTGATTCTCATAAGCTTTTAAAGTATTTTCCCTGACCTCTACAATAAATTCTTTAACTGATTTTTGAGACAAAGGAGAATTTTTTAGAGCCAATGTATTTACAAACATACCAATAATCTCTTCAAGATCAGGATGATTCCTGCCAGCAATCGGAGTTCCGACGATTATTTCTTCCTGACCTGTATATTTGGAGAGGAAAATATTGAAACCAGCCAATAAGACCATAAAAAGCGTAGCTCTATTTTGATTTGCCAATTCATACAAACTCTCAATCAATTCAGCATCTAATTCAAAATGAATTGCAGCACCTTCAAAAGTAGTCACAGATGGTCTTTCAAAATCTGTTGGTATCTCCAGTGTAGGTACTCCTTCAGCGAAAAGATTCATCCAGTATTCTTCTTGTTTTTGAATCAATTCTGATTCCAAAAATTGATTTTGCCAGAAAGCGAAATCTTTATACTGGACTTCTACTTCTTTAAGTTCCTTTCCAACGTAGAGTTCCAAAAAATCCTGAATCAAAATATTCATTGATGTTCCATCTGAGATGATATGATGCATATCAAAGATCAATAGATGACCATTATCTAAATTCCCCAAACCAACCCGTAATAATGGAGCTTTGGTCAAATCAAAAGGTCTGACAAATTCATTAATCACCTCATCTATTCTGGCTTCTTCCACATTAAGATCACTGATCTTAATATTTACCTCAGGATGAATAATCTGAACAACTTCTTTATCAATCATCTTCAAAGAAGTTCTAAATGATTCATGGCGTTTGATCAATTTTTGAACAGCCTTTTCGAATAATTCTCGATTCAATTCACCCTGAAGTATCAGGACAACCGGAATATTATAACTCATATTCTCACTATTAATTTGATCGAAAAGGAAAAGACGTTTTTGTGCTGCTGAGACTGGATAATAATTCATTTTTTCTACAGGTTTCAATGAAGAATAGATTGCTTTCTTTGCATTTTCTAGAATTTTGATCTGTTCTTTAAATCCAGGATTTTTAAATATCTCTTTTAATGAAATTTCTAGAGCTAACTCTTTTCTTATCTTTTGTATCAGATTGGTAGCTTTTAGAGAATGTCCACCCAATTCAAAGAAATCATCATTTATCCCGATCCTTTCAACACCCAAAACATCTGACCAGATATTAGCAAGTTTAATCTCTATATCACGAGCTGGAGCGACATAATCTTTTCCAGAGTGAATACTACCATCTGGTTTAGGTAATGCTTTTCGATTTACCTTACCATTATTAGTTAATGGCAGATGATCTAATCTCACAAAATAAGAAGGAATCATATAATCAGGTAACATTTTAGAAAGATTATCTCTTAACTCAGTAAGTGAAATTTCTTCTAAAGTTACGATATATGCAGCGAGAAAACTAATCCCCTGATCATCTTTTAGATCAATCACGATAGCTTCTTTAATATTTTCGATCTTAATTAGCTGATTTTCAATCTCTCCCAATTCAATTCTAAAACCTCTGATTTTTACCTGATGGTCAATTCGACCGAGATATTCCTTCTCTCCATTTTCCATCAATCTCACTAAATCACCTGAACGATAAATTCTTTCCTCTGGCTTGTATGGATTTTTAACAAATTTTTCAGCAGTTAATTGAGGTCGATTCAGGTAACCACGGGCCAGCCCATCTCCCCCCACACATAACTCACCAGCAACTTTGGTAGCAACAAGGTTCAAATCTTTGTCCATAATATAGGTAGTCAGTGTTGGAATCGGTTTACCAATATTACTCACATTTGTTTTGATCTCTTCTTCAGTAATCTCTTTATAGGTAACATGGACAGTTGTCTCAGTAATTCCATACATATTAATCAATCTAGTTTCAGGATAGATATCTTTCCATTCTTGAAGTCTTATTGGTTTTAAAGCTTCCCCACCAAAGATAATATATCTTACATTCAAATCTTTTTTAGATTTCGCAACTTCATCAATAAGTTTATAAAATGCAGTCGGGGTTTGGTTTAAGATAGTAATTTTTTCCTCGCTTAAAACCTCTAAATATTCTGCAGGGTTTTGGGCAATTAACTTTGGAATGATAACCAACTTACCTCCATACAATAATGCTCCCCACATCTCCCAGACTGAAAAGTCGAAACAATAGGAATGGAACATTGTCCATACATCTTGCTTGTCAAAATCAAAGAGCATTTGATCATTAAAAAGTAAGCGATGCAAATTATAATGTTCAATCATCACACCCTTTGGTTTTCCAGTTGAGCCTGATGTATAGATAATATAGAGTAAGTCATTGGGGCTAATTGTTTTATCCAAATTACTATCATCCTGAAGCTGAATTTCATGATCATTAAGACTGATAATTTCTCCATTAAAATTAGTGAACTCTTGTCGATCAGTCAATAATAACCTCGTAGCTGAATCGTTAAGCATATACTCTATTCTCTCAATTGGATAATCAGGATCAATTGGTAAATAAGCACCTCCAGATTTCATAATCCCTAGTATTCCTATAATCATTTCAAAAGATCGTTCTACCAAAAGTCCGACTATCTGATTTGAACTAACTCCCTTTTCCATCAGATCTCTGGCAAGTTGGTTGGCCCTGCTATTAAGTTCACCATAGGTCATTGATTGATCGTTAAAGATAAGTGCGATTTGATCAGAATTTAAAGATACTTGTTCTTCAAATATCTCTTTAATCGCCTTTTCTTTTGGATATTCTGCTTTTGTACCATTCAGATGATTCAACAAATAATCTTTTTCACTCTCAGAGATCATCTGAATCTTAGAAATTACAAGATTAGAATCAAGAGAAACCTCTCTGATAATATTCTCAAAATGCTCGATCATTCTCTGAACAGTTTCTTTTTTGAAAAGTTTTGTGCTATACTCGAGAGTAATATTGATTTCATCACCGGTTTCTTCTAAATTCCAGGTAAGATCAAATCTCGAAACTTTATTTTGAATAGTACATGGTTTAAATGTTAACCCCGGAATAGATAGTTCTGCCTGACCTTTATTTTGTAATACCAAAACTGTATCAAATAATGGATTTCTACTCATATCTCTGTGTAAATCGAGCTTATCAATAAGCATCTCAAAAGGATAATCCTGATTTTCGTATGCTCCCAATGCATTTTCTTTCACTTCATTTAAGAATTCGGCAAATGATTTTTTGCTTTCAGGATAATTTCTCACTGGAAGTGTATTAACAAACATCCCGAAAATCTTTTCTAAGCCTGGATAATCTCGCCCTGCTATCGGAGTGCCTACTATGATATCTTCCTGATTAGTATATTTATAGAGAAGGATATTGTAAACTGCAAGAGATATCATATATAAAGTTACATCATATTTCTTCATTAGTTGATACAATTTTAGTGTAAGTTCTTTACTTAAATTATGATAATAATGATCTCCCTCAAAATTCATAACCATAGGTCTAATACTACAATCCATCGGCAAATTGAGTACAGGAATATCACTAGTCTCAACAAAAATTTCTAACCAGTAGTCTACCTGCTTTTGAATCTGACTGGATTTAAATAACTCATTTTGCCAGACCGCAAAATCTTTGTATTGAATCTCTAACTTAAATATCTCATCACCCTGATAAAGTTTCACAAAATCTTCGATTAAAATATTCATTGATACCCCATCAGAAATGATATGATGCATATCAATTAAAAGAAAATGACTATTTTCACACTCAATCAATCCAACTCTAAAAAGAGGTGGGTGACTCAAATCAAAAGGTTTAACAAATTCTTTACTGATTCTTTCTAATTCACCCTCTTTAGCTTTAAGATAACTTATAGAAATGGTAACATTCTCTTTAATTTTTTGCACAATCTCACCATTAACTGATTCAAAGAAAGTCCTCAATGATTCATGCCTATCTACCAAACTGTAGATTGCATCTTCAAAATTAACATAGTCCAACTTTCCTTCAATTCTGTACATTCCAGGCATATTATAAGTTGAATTAATTCCTTCAAACTGTTCTAAGATAAAAAGTCGTTTTTGAGCTGACGATGTAGGATAATATCCTTGATAATATTCATTTTTGTCAACAGGTTTGATCAGAGAATAACTTCTTTTTTCTGCTTTACTTATGTATTCTGCTATATCTTTTAATAGAGGTGTCTTAAATATCTGGTGTAATGGGATTTCAATCTGAAACTCTTTATAAATCTCAGTGACCAATGATGTAGCATTAAGTGAATGCCCACCAAGAGTAAAGAAGTTCGCATTTCGTCCGATCTTTTTAACTCCTAGAATATCTGACCAAATTAAACTCAATTTTTTCTCAATTTCATTGACTGGTTCTATGTATTCAGATTCTGTGTCAATAATCTCTGTAAGTGTATGTTTGGGTAAATTATTTAGATCAATCTTACCTGTTTTTGTTACAGGCATTTCTTCTAATCTGCTAAAATAAGCAGGAATCATATATTCGGGCAAATCTCTCTTTAGATAATTTCGTAAATTCGAGGTCGATATTTCTTCTTCAGAGACAAAATAAGCACATAAACTTAAATTATCAGATTGAACTTTTCTGGCAACGACAATTACATCTTTAATCAATGAATGTTTCAGTAATCTATCTTCAATTTCACCGGTTTCTATTCTATAACCCCTGATTTTTATCTGATTGTCTATCCTGCCAAGAAATTCTATATTTCCATCAGAACGCCAACGGGCCAGATCTCCAGTTTTATACATCCTGCATCCAGTAAATGGATTTATCACGAATTTTTCTTCTGTCAAATCAGGTCGGTTTAAATAGCCTCTAGCCACTCCAGCACCTGAGATACATAACTCCCCAGCGACTCCAATTGGTACTAATTGATTCATTTTGTCAAATATATGTACTTGATAATTTGTTATAACCAGGCCGATTGGGATGTTATTTTCTAATGGCTCAGTACATTGATGAAAAGTAGCGCATACTGTGGATTCTGTTGGCCCATAAGTGTTATAAACTTTAGCGTATTTAATTAAACTATTAATGTATTCACCTTTTAAAACATCGCCCCCACTGATAAAAGTATGTATAGAATTTAATGGTTTCAACTTATTCAACTCATTTAAGAGTAATGGTGATGAACTTAAGAGTGTAATTCTATGTTTAAAAATAACATCTGCTAACAATTTAACATCCAAAATTTCAGCTTTTTCAAAAATTACTAAACTACCGCCCACCGTAAGAATCGGATAAATCTCTTCAACTGAGGCATCAAAACTGTAAGATGCCTGTTGTAAAACCCTGTCATTTTCATTTAATTCAAATTCATTGTTGAATGCATAAATATAAGAGACAACATTTCTGTGTTCAACCAAAACCCCTTTAGGATTACCTGTTGAACCAGATGTATAAATTACATATGCTAGATTCTTTGGTTGTTTAATCCTTTGAAGATTTCTTGCATCATTTGTGTACAACTCTTCCAAGTCAATATTGATTAAATCTATAGTTAAGTCATCAGTGAAGCTAATCTTATTTAAAAGTTTTCTTTGAGTAAACAATATTGATGTGTTGCTATCTCTAAGCATATATTTGATTCTGTTTATCGGATATGCAGGATCAATCGGCAGATAAGCACCACCTGCTTTTAATATTGCCAGTATTCCAATCACCATTTCCAGTGATGGTTCGACCATAATTGCAACAATTTGATCTATACTGACTCCTTTTTCGCGTAAAACCCGAGCAAGTTGATTAGCCTTCTGATTCAACTCTTGATAACTTAATCTCTCCTCTTTAAAGATTAAAGCAGTCTTATCCCCTCTTCTCTCTGCCTGCTTTTCAAATAATTGATGCAACATTTTCGTATCCAGGATTTCCATTTGGGTATTGTTGAAATCGACAAGTAATTCTCTCTTCTCATTCTCAGAGATCATTTCAATCTCATAAAGTTTCTTCTTAGAAGAAAAGCAATTATTTAAAATATTAATAAAATGCCCTGCAAATCGTTCCATTGTTTCCTTTTTAAATAGCATAGTACTATATTCTAAATCAAACTCGACTTCTCCATTTCTCTCAAATCCATCTAATGAAAAATCAAATTTCGCAATATTTTTCTTAAATGAATACGGACTTATTGATAAATTAGGAATCTCTAATTCTAAATCTTCTCCATCTTGGAAAGAAAAGAATGTATCAAATAATGGATTTCGACTCATATCCCATTTTAACTCAATCTCCTCTAAGAGTTTTTCAAATGGATAGTCCTGATTATCAAATGCTGATAAAGTCTGAGTTTTAACCTCACTCAATAATTCATCAAGCGACTGATTTTGTTCAACTCTTATTCTGATAGCAAGGGTATTGATAAAGAGTCCGATTACATCCAAAAAGTCAGGATGGGTTCTACCTGCGATCGGTGTACCTACAATAATATTTTGTTGATGTGTATATCTAGATAACAAAAGATTGTAGGCTGAGAAAAATACCATATACAAGGTAGCATCATGAGCAGAAGCAAATTCTTTCAATTTAGATAAAAGTTCGTTATCAATTACAAATTTGATACTATCCCCCGCAAAACTTTTAATAGACGGTCTTTGATAATCTATCGGAAAATCAAGTATCGGGATATCACCACTAAAGACTTCTAACCAGTATTCTTTCTGCTCTTTCATCATCTCCGAGTTGAAAACGTTGTTTTGCCAGATAGTAAAATCTTTATACTGTATCTTTAACTCTGGCAACTTAGCGTTTGTTTGAATTTTAGCTCGAGTGTACAATTCTTGAAAATCTTTAATTAAGATTCCCATCGAGATCCCATCAGCAATGATATGATGCAAATCTAAAAGAAATAAATGCTTTTTAAGGTTAAGTTTGATAAATTCTGCCCTGAATAATGGAGCTATAGCTAAATCAAAAGGTTGTACAAAATCAGCAAAAATTTTGTCAATATCCTCAATTGACCCTTCTTGATAATTAATCTCAAAATCAACATCTTTATGAATTCTCTGCACTGTCTCTCCATCAATCAATTCAAAAGATGTTCTTAAGGTTTCATGTCTTTCGATACACCCTCTTAAAGCTTTTTCGAAAAGTTCGTAGTCTAGTTCACCTTCCATGATCAATCCAGCAGGCATGTTATAATGAATACTTTTACTATCCATTTGATTTAAGATAAACATCCTCTTCTGTGCAGAAGAGAGGGGGTAGGATTCTAATTCTTCTACTTTTTCAATAGCTAATCTAGCTTTTTTATTAACTGACTGAATTAATTTTGCTAATTCTTCAATCGTTGGATGATTAAAAATTTCTTTAAATGAAATCTCTACATTAAATACTACAGTGATTTTTGAAAGAAGTGACATAGCTTTTAAAGATTGACCACCTAGAGTAAAGAAATTGTCTCTAACCCCAATCTCCTCTATGCCTAATATCTCACTCCAGATAGTAACAAGCTTTTCTTCAGTTTCATTAGTTGGAGCGAGATAGTTATCTTTAATATTTTGAGTCAAATCAGGTTCAGGAAGAGCTTTTAAATCAATTTTTCCAATAGCGTTTAATGAAAATTTCTCTACTGTTATAAAATAAGCAGGAATCATATATTCTGGTAAAGTTTTAGCTAGATAGTTTCTTAATTCTATTTGAGATATGTCTTCCTCTGTCACAAGATAGGCACAGATATATTTATCTTCATTTAAGTCTTTCTTAACTACTAGATGAGCATCTTTAATCATTTTATGTGTTAAAAGTTCCTTTTCTATCTCACTCAATTCAATTCGATATCCTCTTAATTTTATCTGATGATCGATTCTGCCAATAAATTCGATATTTCCATCAGGTAGCCATTTGGCGAGATCGCCTGTTCTATACATTCTTTGATCAAGATTAAAAGGGTTTTGAACAAATTTTTCTTCTGTTAATTCTGGACGATTTAAATACCCTCTCCCAACTCCATCACCTGCAATACATAATTCACCTGATATACCGATAGGTTGTAAGTTGTTTTCTTTATCTAAAATATAGATAGAGGTATTGGATATTGATTTTCCAATAGGTATAGTATAGAAATCAGTGTCTAATTTATTGATAGAATAATATGTTGAGGCTACCGTGCATTCTGTAGGACCATACATATTTATCAAATGATCTGGCCCTAGGTAATCAAAAGCTTTTTTAACATGTTTAAAAGATGCACTTTCCCCACCAAAAGATATTTTTCTTACATTTTTAAGTGATTCAAGTTTATGGTCTACAATTATATTAAAAAGTCCAGTTGAAAGAACAAGTACAGTAACTTCTTCATCAATAATTATATCTGTTAATTTTTCTAAATTCACTATAGATTCTTTTGGAATTATTATTAATGTAGCACCATTTAAGATAAATCCAAACAAAGAAAGAACTGAAGCATCAAAAACATAATTCGAAACATGCAAAAAACGATCCTGCGCAATAATCGTCACTCCTAAATTTTTTAGAACTCCATTGACATTAAAATGAGTAATCAGACTTCCTTTCGGCTTCCCAGTTGTACCAGATGTATAGATTATATAAGCTAGATCATTTGGAGAGTTGATATTTTCAACATTTTCACTATTACCCTGATAAATGTCTTTATCATCAAGACAGATCACTCTTTTACTAAAGTCAAATTTCTCCGTCAAAAATGTTTGTGTTAATAAAATTTCTGTGTTAGAGTCTTCCAAGATAAACTGGATTCTCTCTTTAGGATTAGCTGGATCAATAGGTAGATATGCACCACCCGCTTTTAAAATCCCATATATTCCAATCATCATCTCTATAGAATATGTTACCATTATAGCTACGATGCTTTCTCTCTGAACTCCGTTTTTTCTTAAAATATGTGCCAATTGATTTACTTTTTGATTAAACTCTGAATAGGTTAATTGTTGATCGCCAAATACTAATGCTACTTTGTCTGGTGACTTATCTACCTCCATTTCAAAAAGCTCATTCAGGGTTTGGGCTTCATTTTCATTTTGAGCATTTTGCTGATTAAATTCATACAACAATAAATCTTTCTCTTTTGGTGAAAGAATCTCTATTTTCGAAATTTTCTTTTCTGGAGTTTTTAAAATTTCCTGGAGAATGTTTTTGTAATGCCAGGCTAATCTTTCGATTGTTTCTCTCTTAAATAGTTTTGTTGAATATTCAAAATGACCATCTAATTCTCCGTTATTCTCAATTATCTCTAAAGATAAATCAAATTTTGCAACCTGATTTATATAAGCATAAGGAGTAAGTTTTATATCCCTGATTTTTAATTGATAGCAGTCACCTTTTTGAAGAACAAAAAAGGTATCAAATAATGGATTATGACTTACATCTACATTTAAATCAAGTTTTTCTACTAGTTTTTCAAATGGATAATCCTGATTTTCAAAAGCATCAAGAAGATTTTCCCTTGTTATTTCTAAAAAATGTAGGAATGATTTATCTTTATCTACATAATTTCTAATTGCCAGTGTATTAACAAACATACCAATTATCTTTTCTAAATCAGGATGCCATCTTCCTTGAACAGGGGTTCCAAATACAATATCCTCCTGAGATGTATATCTAGATAATAATAGATTATATGTTGCGAAAAGAAGCATATATAAAGTTGCATTATTTTGAACTGCTAATTTTTTCAATTTATCTGTGTATTTTTTATCCAATTTAAAACTTACCCTATCACCTTCAAAACTTCTAATAGCAGTTCTCGGATAATCTGTTTGAAGATTTAAAATAGGAATATTGACTTCATGAGATATTTGATCAGTAAACCTCTCAATCCAGTAATTCTCCTGTTTACTTAATTTATCAGAATTTAGTAGATCATTTTGCCAGACTGTATAGTCTTTATACTGGATTTTAAGCTCTGATAATTCTTTCTCTTCATAAATGTGAGCAAAATCATTGATCAGATTATACATTGAAAGACCATCAGAGATGATATGATGCATATCATATATAAAATAAGATTTTTCCTGTGTCTGAACAATTCCAACTCGTAAAAGAGGTGGTTTGCTTAAATCAAAAGGTTGGACAAATTGTTGTAAAAGATCATCTATATCTTCTGTGCTTGCCTTTAGATAATTTATCTTAAAATCAACATCAGGATGAATCTTTTGCATGGGTTCACCATCTACTATTTTAAAAGATGTCCTAAATGCTTCATGTCTTTTAATTAAACTTTTTATTGTATTTTCAAATCGTTCAAGATCAAGTTGACCATCAATCATCCACACACCAGGCATATTATAACTGATATTTCGCTCACCATGCTGACTTAAAATAAACATCCCTTTTTGAGCTGAGGTTAATGGATAATACTCTCTTACAGGTACTTTTTCAATATTTAATAAACTACTCTTATCTAAAGTATTGATAATTCGTGCAAGTTGCAAAATAGTAGGATGATCAAAAATCTCTCGAAGTGAAATTTCTACCTCAAACTCTTTCATAATCTTTGAAGTCAAAGAAATAGCGTTAAGTGAATGACCACCTAAACTAAAGAAGTCATCTAAAACGCCAATCCTTTTAACCCCTAATACTTTCGAAAAAATCTTAACTAATTTAGCTTCTGTTTGATTTGTAGGAGGTAGATAGTTTTCAGTCGAAATGAGTGCCTGATCTGGTTTTGGTAACGCTTTTTTATCAATCTTTCCGTTAGAAGTTAACGGCAATCTCTCTAATAACATAAATTGAGCCGGAATCATATATTCAGGCAATGATTTAAATAATTCCTCTCTCAATTTATGAGTAGAGATAAATTTACTTGTAACAATGTAGGCACAGAGATATTTAAAATCTCCATTTTCACGTAAAATCACTACTGCCTCTTTAATCTCCTCAAATTTAAGTAACTCTAATTCTATCTCAGCCAATTCTATCCGAAAACCTCTTAATTTTATCTGTTGATCAATCCGACCGATAAATTCTATATTTCCATCCTGTAATCTTTTCACTAGGTCACCGGTTTTGTATAATCTTTCACCTTTAATAAAAGGATGGGGTATGAACTTTTCTGCTGTCAATTCAGGCTGATTTAAATATCCTCGCGCTAACCCATCTCCAGAAATACATAGTTCACCCATAAATCCATCTGGCTGTACATTAAGATATTGATCTAAAATGTAAACTTGCGTGTTTGAGATAGGTTTCCCGATTGGAATCGTCATAGCATTCTCGGATATTCCTTCAACTGGATAAAAAGTTGCAAAAACTGTGCTTTCTGTTGGGCCGTAAACGTGGATCAAATGTGCTGGCCCAATTTCTGCTATCGCTTTTCTTACATGTTTAAGAGATACCCTCTCACCACCAAATAGTATTTTCCTTACATCTTTCAAAGCTTCTATCTGATGCTCCACCAACATATTAAACAAAGCAGTAGTAACAAAAAATACTGTAACTTTTTCTAGAGCAATGATATTTGCCAATCTAACTAAATCTAGAACATCTTCTTTCCTGATTAAAATAAGAGTCGCACCATTTAACAAAGCAGCAAATATATCAAAAGTTGATCCATCAAAAGCATAGTTAGATAACTGTAAAATCCGATCATTTTCTGTGATTTCAATATAATTTGTATTTTTAACTACACGACTTATATTAAAGTGAGCTACTAATGTGCCTTTAGGTTTACCTGTTGTTCCAGAGGTGTAAATAACATAAGCTAGATCATTTGATATATTACTGTTTTCTAAGTTTGACATATCATAAGTATAAATATTAGCATCATCTACATGAATTATTTCTCCGTTAAAATTAAATACTTCGTTGAAAGATTCACCCAAAGTTTTTTGAGTTAAAAGAATATTAGTCTTAGAATCTTCAAGAATATAATTAATTCTATCCATCGGATCATCTGGATTTATCGGCAAATAAACGCCTCCAGCTTTTAGGATAGCAAAAATACTGATAATCATCTCACAAGAACGTTCAACCATCAAACCTATAATAGTATTCCTTTGAACACCCTTTTCTCGTAATACTCTTGCTAGTTGATTAGCTTTTTGGTTCAATTCTCTATAGGTTAACTGTTGATTTTCTAATGAAAGAGCAACATGATCTGGCTGATTTTCAACAACTTCTTCAAACAATTGAGAGAGTGGTTGATCCTTTGGATACGCTGAGTCTGTCAAATTAAAGTCAAATAACAACTTTTCTTTTTCTTTCTGTGTAACTATTTCAATTTCAGATACTCTTTGCTGTGGATCATTCGAAATTTCAATCAATATTTTTTCAAAATAGCTGACTAATTGCTTTATCCTTACTTCACTGAAAGAATTACGATTATAAATTAAATTTAACTCAAGTCCATCAAACAATGTGACTTCCAAAGTCAAGTCATAATTTGTCTTCTCAAAGGTAGAAAATGAATTGATATTTAATCCAAAAGAATTATTACTCATAATTTGATTTATTGGGTAATTTTCAATCACAACAATGGAATCAAAAAGAGATTCCTGAGAATAAATTTCACCATATGACTGTATCTGAGCTAAAGGAGTGTTTTCGAAATCTTTCCTTTTATATAGCGTATCATTGATTCTATTTAATAAGTCTAATACTTTCTCTTGTTCTGATGATTTTACTCTTAAGGGAATTGTGTTTATGAACAAGCCTACACTTTTTTCAATATCTATAAGTTCAGCAGGTCTTCCAGATACAGTCGTTCCAAATAGAACCTCTTCCATATTATTATAACGTTGCAATAATAATCCCCAAACTGAATAAATAACAACTCCAAGTGTAATCTCATATTGCTTAACAAATTCATTTATTTGGTCTACCAATTTGTCAGGAAGTTTATATGTAAATTTTTCAACATCATGAGTATCAGATTCTTTTTGATCAGTAGGTAATTCTGTTTTCTCTTCAAAATCTTTAAGGTCTTCTCTCCAGAACGTTTCCTGCCTAACTTTATCCTGAACTCTCAACCATCTAAGATATTCTTTAAACTTTGTTTTTTTAGATTGGATAGGATGCTGGCCTTTATTCAATAGGCTATATATATTAAGAAAATCATTTAAGATGATTCCATTACTCCAACCGTCATAAATAATATGATGATTACTGATAATGATTTCAAAATTTTCTTCTTCCAGTTTACACAATGTAACTCTAAACAGAGGGCCTTTTTCTAAATCAAATCTTTTCTTTCTGTCTTGTTCTTTTAACTGTTTAAGTGATTCATTCTTTTTTCCATCTTTCAATGAAGAAAAATCATATTTATCAATTGAAAAATTCAATCTTTTTAGTACAATCTGAATCGGTCGCTCAAGCTTTTCCCATACAAATCCTGTTCTTAACATAGCATTCTGATCTATAACTATATTCCATGTTTTATTAAATAAATAAAAATCTAATCTCCCTGTTATGTTTATACTAAGCTGTTCAAAATAAAGGTCAGTATCATTATCTTTTAAATAATGAAAAAACATCCCTTCCTGCATAGGACTCAAAGCTAATATATCTTCAATATTTTCTTTTTTAATTTTTTCCTTTATATTCATATTAGATCACCCCTTTGTATATTACTTTTATAATTTTTGATGTTAGCTTTTTAATATAATTATAACATATTTCGGTATTTGGATCAATTTTTATAATTGTAATGTGTTTTTTGTATTAACGTTAATAGCTGAATACACTTCAAAGAGAAAAGACCTGCTATTATAGAAATTCTAATTCTAAATAGGAGGTCTTTTTTAAATAATGAGTCATCAAATCTTTCTAGTCATGTTTTTTACGGTATGTATTCTCAGAATAATAACCTATCAGTTCAAATCCGTTCTTTTTATGAATTATAGTAACTTTTATCAAACAGCTATCTCGGACGTTTCCTCTGGTATTTTTACCTCAATATATTTTGGAAAAGGTTGAATCATAGAAAAATCATTTTCCATCACTACACTGCCATCTTCATTTGTCTGAATTTCGTTAAAATTGGCAAATTTATATGTAATATACATCATTCTATTTCGTTCAGTTGGTACAAAATCAGCAAGTAAACGAACATTTGCTTTTTTTGCTTCATTTAAGATATAAGTCATCAATACTGTACCTACACCTCTGCTCATTACTCGACATGACATCAGTAATAGTTTTAAATGCCAATAATCTTCATGCAATTCCACTAATGCTATTCCAATTTTGCCATATGAACCATATTTATCTGTAAGTTCACAAACTAAAAGTTTATAATCTGGTGATTGTCTAAACATATTGAGTTCATCATATGAATAGGTTCTGCCTGTAGCATTTAACTGATTTGTTCTTACTGTTAGCTCTTCAGCACGTTGTAAATCTTCATTTTTTGCTTCAGATATGACAAATTTCATTTTTAGAGTAGAGAGAAATTCTTCTTTTGGACCTTCAAATTCAACTTCCTCATTCTTTCTTTTCATATCCTCCAAATACATCAATCTACGACGTTTGGAATCCGTAGTAATAAATTGCGGATTAAGTCTTGGATGTTCTATAAGTTTTTGATACTCTGCTGCATCCATACACATTATTTCTTTATGTGCACTTAAAACTTCTTCTCTTTCAAAAGGCTGATCATCAATGAATAGGATTGTATCCATCCCAATATTTAAATTTCCACGAATTTTTGCAATAGATGATGACTTTGCGTTCCAATTAATCTCTGGATAGAGAAAGTAATTATCAATGTTAAATTCTTTTAATTTCCGCATGGCATCATTATGATTATTTTTACTAGCGATGGAATTTAGAATTCCCCTATCATCCAGAGTTTTTAAAATCTCCTCAATTCCTGGTTTTAGGTTAACATTATCAGACTCAGTAAGTATGCCATCCCATAATGTGTTATCCAAATCCCAGACTACACACTTGATCTCTTTTTCCTTTTTCTTACTCAATGTTAAGCATCTCCTTATTTTTTATATGTAAAGAAACCCTGTCCAGATTTTCTACCCAATAAGCCTGCATCTACCATTTTCTTCAATAGCGGACATGGTCGATATTTTGAATCATTATAGCTTTCATATAAAACCATTAAAGAATTTAATATAGTATCCAAACCAATTAAGTCAGCGGTTACTAAAGGCCCCATCTTATGAGCAAAACCCAATCTGAATATTTTATCGATATCTTTAGGCTCAGCAACTTTATCCTGTACTAAGAATACACATTCATTGATTGTCAACATCAGAACACGATTTGTTACAAATCCTGGGTAATCGTTAACTATTACTGCTTCTTTACCCAGACTATTTACAAGATTTACAGCTGTTTCTATAGTCTCTTCAGATGTATGATAGTCTTTAACAGTCTCAACTAGCTTTTTCATCGGCACTGGGTTCATAAAATGCATTCCGATTGCTTTTGATGCATCTAAAATTATTGAACCAATTTTTGTAATCGAAATACAGGAAGTGTTTACACCATAAACTACATCTTCCCGACAGACTTCAACTAATTCCTTATATACTATTGTCTTAGCATCAATATCTTCTGTAATATTTTCAATAACAAAATCAACTTCTTCAAAACCACTATAATCAGTTGTAAATTTTATCCTACTTAAGAAATCTTCTTCTGTAAGTGATCTAAACTCTTTTTTGGTCATTTTTAATAAACGCAGATCCTGAGATATTTGATCGCGCGAGCTTTGAAGAACATCTTCTGATATATCTTTTAATATAACGTTATAACCATGGCCTGCCAAATCTTCTGCTAAACCAGTGCCCATAACTCCTGCACCAATCACTGCAATTGTTTTAATTTCTACCATTTTTCTTCCTCCTTGTATTTATAAATTTTTTAAAATTACAGTTAAATAAAGATAATACATAACATTATTATTCAATGACAGCAATTGAATTCCTGCTTTTAATTAGATAATATTTCGTTATATTTACAAAAAATAGCTTTAAAATGGTAATTTTTATAATTATTCTTAGCTACTTATCAATACATCAAAATGTTTATCTTTTGAGTTAAGACCACCACTTCTATAAGTGGTGGGAATTGTTTTTAATCTTCAGTGGGGGTAGAATCCCCTACTGAAGCCCCGATGTTCAGCTTTAGCTGGACGAGTTCACTTACAGCATTTTATATATCAGGAAGTAATAAAAGAGGCTGTCTTAAAACAAATATCTTTTAAGACAGCCCCCATTAGAATCAATTCTTATTAGAACCCTACTTACCCCCACATACTGGACATCCAGGATCAGGAATAATATCCAATTCCTCAACAAATTTTCCTCTCCATCCTATATTCCAGTCAAAACCTTGCTCTTTGCATATGTTTCTAAAATGATTACTAAAAGGATATGTAATCATCAAATGACCATCAGTATAGACAATATCTTCACTACCTTTTTGATTAAAAAGGAAATATTTATTGTACGCAGGTTGTCCAATTCCTAAAATTATCTTCAATACTTCGTTAACGATAAATCCAGTACTTACAAACAGAGCTGGTGAAGATACTGGATTGGAACGCTTAGTAGAATCATCATATGTAGATAATGATTTAAGTTCAGCAATTTGCTGAATTTTTTCTTTATCATAAAGACAATTAAAACATGGAGTATGAGGTGGATACAATATGACAGCATAAGAATTAATATCAATCATAGAAGATAAAACCTGGGGAATCCCCTTCTTTACAGCACATTCAGAAAGAATTAACTTAGCCTCCACGTCATCCACATTGTCAAAGATCACTTCTGCTTCTCCTACAAGACTATCTACATTTTCTCGAGTAATCTTCTCTGGGTAAGCTATAACATTTACATGGGGATTTATCCTTTCAACTGTCATCTTAGCTGAAATGGCTTTGTTAATCCCTATCCTGGACTCATCATGTAAAGATTGACGATTTAAATTGGATAATTCTACTTCATCAAAATCACTGATGATAATAGTTCCAAAGCCTAATAGGGCCAACTGTTCAATCAACGGAGACCCCGATCCTCCAGCGCCTGCGACAAACACAGTTGTATTTTTTAGTTTTTGCTGATTCTCACTTCCCCACTTATCTAAAAACATTTGTCTTGAATATCTGGTCATCTCTTTTTCGGAAAGCACATTTTGCATAAAAATTACCCCCTTCGCCTTTGTAAAACTTATTCTTTCCAATCTCCTGACTCAATAAATGCAGACATAAGTTCCATCGCACAACTGAATACCTCTGGCCTCATACCAAAACCAATTCTAAAATGGCCTGGTCTCTCAAAAGCTTCACCTGGAAGAAGTGATACATCTGTTTTTTCAACCAATTTTGTAGCAAAGGCTTGACTGCTTATTGATTTATCTTTTAAAAAAGGAAATGCCACGATTCCACCTTCTGGTTCTACCCAATCAATGAATTTTTTATGTTTGCTAATAAATTTCTTGAGTTCATTTTTATTTTCTATGATCCAGCCTTTGTGTACCTCCATAATCTTTTCCCAATTTAACAATAGCTTTTGAGATATTAAATCATTGATTGAAGTGATAGTGTGAGTTGTATAATCCTTAAAATCACGACCATCATCAATCAATTCCTTCGGCCCAATCATCCAACCAACGCGCAAACCAACACAAGCAAAACACTTAATCATTGATCCTACTGCAACAACATTTTCTGCCTGATCATATAATGACGGAATTAATTTTTCCTCACCGTATGGTATAAATCTGTAATGTTCATCAGCTAGTATTTCAATACCATGTTCTTTTGCAAGTCTGCTTATCTTATTAAATTCTTCATCGTTAAGTCTCATTCCTGTTGGATTATGGGGATTATTTAAAACAATGATCTTAGTTTTATCATCTATTAATGCTTCCAATTTTTCGATATCAATCCTAAAATTATCTTCATGATTTAAGTCCAATAATCGAACATCATAGCCAATATATCTTGGAACTTCGTACAGAGTTTGAAATGCTGGGAATGGAACAATTACATTTGCTCCCGGCTCAAAGCGAAGCTGGTAATATATAAACAAAGCTTCACTAGTACCAGTAGTAACGAGAATATTTTCTGGCTCTACATTATCGTAAAATGAAGCGATAATTTTTCTTAACTCAATAGATCCATATGTATCATTGTTAGCAAAACTACATTCGGCTAGTTCTTCTAACGGTGTATTAGTAATCTTAAGTATTTCTCCTAAAGTTTTATCTTCGACGCCACTTTCTCCTAAGTTGTACTTTACATGTTGATTTTCAATTAACCATGGTTCCATCAAGTGTAATGATATCTTCATCTTTATTCGCTCCTCTTTATTGTTTTTAAAATATTTCTTACACGTTTGGGAAGTTCTTCATCATTTTTTTCATCAAGTAAGCTGGCCCACTCATCTTTACATGAGCATTCAATTGAATCAAAGATTGAAACATCGCCAAATTGGTTGTACGTTTCAAACGCTTTATAGATCAGGTTGTCACATGTAAGACAATTTGATGCCTTGACTTCAGCAGAGACAGAATAGACCATCGGACTTATGTAAATTGGTGTTTTCAAGCCCAACATATCTCTTGTTTGGAGGATTTTGATTACAGACCACAAATAAGCTGGCCTATATAAGTTATTCTTCCATAGTTCATGAACAAGAGTGTGGTTTTCAATCGTCGGTAATTCCATGTCAACTCTTTTCAAATTAAATTGTTCAAGATACTGTAAGCTGTTTAAATAGTCATCAATAGCTTCTTGTTCAGTTAAAAATGGTGGTTTTAAAAATACGAGCGGAACAATACTAATACCATAGTTTTTAGCGATCTTACAGTTCTTCTCAAATATACTATTTTCAAAACCTTTATTTATACAAAGATCCCTGACAAGTGGATTAGCAGATTCATAACCAACAGCTATTTCAATCTCCTTATCTGTTACTGCTCTCATTTTTGCTATCTTTTCTTCAGTAATATCTTCTACCCTTGATTCAATAACTATTTTCTTTACATTAGATTTTTCACTCAATATCTCCATAATTTTTATGAAAGTATTGAAACTGATCTCCTCTTCTCTAAGCATACTTCCATCATTATACAGACAGATAATCGGATACTGGCTAAAGTTAATGTTTTCATCATTCAACACATCATTGATTTGTGCGAAGTAGTCTTCATCTGGAACTTTCTCACCAAAGTTAGTTGCATTATAAAATCCGCAAAAAGTGCAACCTCCTGTTTCCTTTGCCAGCGAACACCCTGTACCTCGCAAAAACAGGACAAGCCTGTCTACATACTCATTATTGAAATAACCTTTTCTTGGCTCTGTGAAGATTACTTTGTGAAATGAATTTGCTTCATTTACAGTCTCTAGCTTTGCCAAATCTCTTAAGTTTTTAAGATAGATTCGTAATTCTTCCCTTACTTCTCTATGTACACAATAATTATGTTTCAATACTTATGCCTCCCTCTCTTTATGGAATTCACTTTGCATTCAGTATCTTTCTCATAGCATCAGCAACACCTACTACATACGGATACTCAAAGATAGTTAAATGTTGACCTGGTACATGATAGTAGGTAACACTTCCAAAAGTCATTTCACGCCAAAGTTCTGGGCTAAAACGTGGATCAGTATGTTCATCAGCCTTTATAACATATACATCGGCATTCACAATACCTCGATACTGATATTCCTTTTTACATAGATAAACAATATTCTCCTGAATTGTTCTATTAGTTTGCACGTTGTCTATTTCTTTTTTAGTAGAATACTCATCTGACCAGACATCCATAGAGACCGCATCTTTTTGTAGGATTCTTTTTATAGATTTAAATGGCTTTGATGTTTGTCCTTTAAGCCTTAGCATCCGCACACGATTTCTTGGTATGAATGCATATTCATCTAGAACAATTATTTTTTTGATTACATCTCCCTGCTCTTCAAGCCTTCTAACTAATTCATACAACAATCTCGCTCCCCAACAATATCCACCAATGATATATGGACCCTGAGGTTGAATGGCTTTTATGTCTCGAATATAGTCTGTCACCATTTCATCCACACTTTGTGCCATTTTACTTGGGTCAAACATACCTTTTGCCTGAAGTCCATAAAAATTGCAGTCTTCTTGAAGAAGTTTGGCAAGATCTTTATACAAATAAGCACTTCCATCCATACCGTGAACAACGAAAACATTTTTCTTTTTACTGCTAATCTTATTTAAGCTGACAGCACATTCGAATTGGCTGAGTGTATTATCTTCATTCAAAATATTGGCAAACTCAGCAATGGTAGGCTTTTTAAATAACTCGCTTACTGAAACTTCCATGCCAAAATCTTCATTGATCAATTTCATTACTCTCACTACATTTATTGAATTTCCACCAATTTCAAAAAAATTATGGTTTATGCCTACACCCTCTAGGTTTAATACATTTTGCCATATATGCACTAATTTTTCTTCGACCTGGTTGGTAGGGGAAACATACTCTAAAGCAGGATTGTTTCGTAAATCCTTCATTTTATCCCGCTGTTCTAAGTCAGCAATGATCTGGCTTTTTTCGTCTTCTGTAAGTATATCTATAATGCTAACACATACCTCTGGATTTTCTGTAACTATCTTAAGTACTTTTTTAACGTGTTCTCCCATTTTATTTATAAACTCAGGATTATATACAAGGGCATTGTAAGAAAATCTGATATCCAAGCTTTCTCCAACTACTAGAAAAATGTTTAGATCATACTTTGTCTGTGAATAACTTTCTGTATTTGTCAAAACAAAACCTAGATTCTGACTGGAGTCATTGATAACTTCTTTATCTAAAGGATAGTTCTCAAATATGCTAATGTTATTAATTAGCTCCCCGATTCCTCCCGTATGGGACTCAATCTCAGCCAGTGGAAAATATTCATAGCTTCTTGAAGAGACCACATCTTTTTGAAGTTTTTTCACTATATCGACGAAAATATCGTTACTTTTACCTTTAACACGTACAGGAACAGTGTTGATGAAAAGTCCTAACATCTGTTCTATACCTTCTACTTCAGGAGGTCTACCTGAGACAACTGCTCCAAATACTACATCATCTGAATTGTTATACCTTTGCAGAAGAATGCCCCAGATTGCTTGGAAAACTACATTTATAGTAACATTGCAATCTTTTGCTATCTTTTCCATACTCCTTAGAAGAGCGCTATCAAATTTGAATGTTTTATTCTGCTGTACATACTCTACGTTTATTGATAACTTATTAAATCCAAACGGAAGTGCTTGAGTTTTATAATCTTCAATATATTTCTTCCAGTAATCACTAGCCTCTACTCTATCTTGCTTTTGTAACCAATCAATATAGTTACTGTAAGGATAGACTTTACTTAAATTTAAAGGTGTACCTTCTTTCAGTGACTTATAAATCTGTACAAAATCTTGGAAAATTATACCAAGACACCAGCCATCCATGATTATATGATGATAACTCCATATTAGCCGATAACTTTCTTCACTTATCTTAAGTATTGTCATTCTAATAAGAATATCTTTCGTTAGATTAAACCCTCGTTCCATATCTTTATCCTTGAATTTCTTTATATAATCAAGTTTTTCGGTTTCTTCTAGCAGAGATATATCTTCAAAATATATTTTCCCAATTTTCTCTTTAAAAACAACCTGTCTGGGCTCTTTAATCTTCTGATAAACAAAGTTTGTACGCAAAATATCATATCTTTGAATAATCAGGTTAAAACTCTTTTCAAATAAATCAATATCTAAGGTACCAGATAAATGCATTTCGTCTTGTTCAAAGCAAACAGTACTAGTTTTATCCTTTAAATAATGGTATAACATTCTCTCCTGCATCGGTGATAGTGGTGATATTTTTTGAAAGTCGTTTTTTTTGGACATTAAGCTTCATCCTCTCTAATCTTTCATAGCTTAAGTATAAATAAGCCGCTCAGACACACCTGTTAATCATCAAATAAATCAGCTATTGCATCTAACTCTTCAAGCGAAAGAGTACTATCTCCCAAATCCGAAGGAGTAATATCAGTCTCTTCCAGTTGTGTACAATGATCGATGATACGTATTAGATTTTCATGATACCTATCTACTAAATATTGGACAGTTTCAGGTTTGTATTCATGCTCATTGTAGCTGAATTTCAATACCAACTGGCCGTTAGCTATCATTCCATTTATATCAAAAGCATATTTACTCTCAATCTCGGTACTGATTCCAGCACCTGTAGAAACTTTTGAAGGGTTAAAAACACCTTTATTTACATCCTGATCAAATTGGCCTAAGTAGTTAAAACTAATCTCTGGATTTACCGTCAATATGTCTTCAGCCTTATTTTTATCTAGAGTGAGATATCTAAGTATTCCATATGATATTCCTTTGTCTGGAACTTTTCTTAGATTTTCTTTCACAAGCTTAATGAGATAAGAAAGGTCATCTGAATTGCTCATATTGAGGATCATTGGGTATTGTGTTGTGAACCACCCTACTGTTCTTGTGATATCTATTCCTTTGATGATTTCTTCCCGACCATGCCCTTCGAGGTTGATCAGCACCCTGTCATTTCTAGTCCAATCCTTTATTGCCAGTCCTAGAGTTGTAAGCAATATGTCATTAATTTCGGTATTATATGCTTTGTTTACATGCTTTAATAATTTTTCAGTATATTCGCTTTCCAGCACCATTGGTAATACATTGCTATCTTTAACTTTCCTACATTCTATATCCCAATCTTTAGGTAGAAGTTTTACATCTATCTGCACAAGTTTTTCCCAATAATCTAGTAACCTCTTCATTTCATTACTTTGAGCGAACTCGTTAAGTTTTTCTGACCACTCTTTAAATGAATGGGTTTTTGCGGGCAGTTTTATCTCTTCTCCTGTAAGTGCTTGCTTATATGCGTCAGCTAGATCTTCGAAAATGATTCTCCATGATATTCCATCAACCACAAGATGATGGATTGCTACCAAGAGGTGGTCACCATCTTTTGTTTTAAATAATCCCAGTTTTACAAGGGGCCCAACCTCAAGATCAATCCCCGACTGAATCTTATTTGCTTCTTCCTCAATCTTTGCCTCATAATCCAACTCACCAGCGAAGTTGAAGATTTTTAAATCAAACAAATCGCCTTCTAGTTCCCTGTTGTACTGCCTAATCAAGCTACCCTCGATTTTATACACCATTCTTAACGCATCGTGGTGCTCAACTATTTTGGTGAATGTTTTCCTTATAGCATTTTCTTCAAACCCTTCTTTACTATAAAGCATGATCGAATGATTAAAATGATACATATTGGTAAACTTCTGCTGAAAAAACCATGCCTGTACAGGAATAAGTTTTACTTCTCCTTCAACAATACCCTGATCTGCTGTGATCTGGACATTTTTGATAAAACCACTTAACTCGTTAATACTATGATACTGAAACAAATCTTTTATTTCCATTTTAAGCCCATATTTGTTAAGCCTTGAGGCAATCTGTATTGCTTTGATCGAATCCCCACCAAGATTAAAGAAATTATCGTTTATTCCTACTGTATCTATCCCCAGCACATCTTCCCAGACCGCAGCTAATTTTTCTTCAATATAATCGCGGGGCGCTACGAATTTCTCTCCTGAAACGATATTTCCATCAGGCTCAGGCAGCGCTTTTTTGTCCACCTTGCCATTTTTAGTAAGAGGAATGCTATTAAGTTGTACAAAATAAGATGGTATCATGTGTGATGGTAAATTTTTTGACAGGCATTCTCTTAGCTCACCCACAACAAGTTCACCATCAACTACCACATAGGCGATTAAGTATTTACCATGGTTTTCACTCTGTTTCGCCAATACTACTGCTTCTTTCACAGATTCCAATCCTAATAATTGGCTCTCAATCTCACCAGGGTCAATTCGAAATCCTCTGATCTTCACCTGTTGATCAATCCGACCAACAAATTCTACGTTCCCATCTGGTAGCCACCTTGCCAAATCTCCAGTTTTGTACATTCTCATCCCGATCTCAAAAGGATTTAGCACAAATTTCTCCGCTGTAAGTTCTGAATTGTTTAAATATCCCCTGGCAACACCATCACCACTGACACACAGTTCACCAGACACTCCTATCGGACAAAGTTTATTATGTCTATCAATTATATAAGCAGTTGAATTACTAATTGGTCTACCAATAGGTATATTATCTTCATATTCAATATCAATAGAATTACAAATGGAAAATGTCGTATTCTCTGTAGGGCCATAACCGTTTATGATCTTTGTATTAGAGGAGCAATTTCTTACTGTATTTATGTGTTTTGGAGATAAAATATCACCACCAACTAACAGATTTCGAACTGTCTCAAACATCTCAGGCTTTTGGACTGATAGCTGGTTAAAAAGTGGCGAGGTAAGCCATAAAGTAGTTATCTGATACTTTTTAAGCGTTTCATCCAGTTTCTCAGCATCCAAAATAACATTTTCATCGATCAGATACAGTTCAAGCCCGTTCAATAAGGCGCCCCAGATTTCAAAGGTACATGCGTCAAATACCAAAGCACCAGTTTGCAGAATTCTATCACCTGGCTTTAATTCTACATAGTTCGTATTCTTAACCAATCTAATTACATTTTTATGCTCAACCATTACCCCTTTAGGTCTACCTGTAGAGCCTGAAGTATACATGATATAAGCAAGGTCTGTGGAACTGTTGATATTTTCAACTTCCTCTGCTTCATTGCCATAAAATGCTCCTTTGTTAAGATCAATAATCTCTCCAGCAAATCCATCGACTTCTTTGAGGCTGCCATCAGTTAATAGCAGCCTACTTTCACAATCTTCCAGCATAAAGGTTATTCTTTCCTGTGGATGTTTGGGATCTATCGGTAAATACGCCCCACCAGCCTTCAAAATACCCAATATCCCCACTATCATATCTAATGAACGTTTTGTGACTATGCCTATTATGCTGTCTTGCATGACACCTTTTTCTCTCAACGCTTTTGCCAGATGATTAGCTCTGATATTAAGCTCTTGATAAGTTAGCTGTTGGTTTTCAAATACAACTGCTGTATTCTCTGGAGTCTGCGCCACCTGTTCCTCAAATAGTTGGTGGATAGCCTTATTCTGAGGATATTCACCCTTCGTATTGTTGAAATCAACCAGTATTTCTTGCCTTTCTTCATCTGACAAAAGAGTTAATTCTGACAATTTAACTTGTGGATTTTCAAGTGCTTGCTCCAAGATACTAACATAATGTTTGCAAAATTGAGTAATTGTGAATTCGCCAGTAAATGCATTGTTATAGAAAACACTTGCTTTCAAAGAGTTCTCTAACACTTCGAAAGAAAGAGTAATCCCACTTTGAAATTGATTTAACTCAACTTCATCATGAATATTTTTTAACAAACAAGCTAGACCAAATAAGCTATCTTCTTCTCCCGATAATTCTAAGCTTTCCAGTATTTTGGTAAAGGGATAGTCTTGGTTGTCATAAGCTTCTAACGCTGTTTCTCTTATAGCTAAGAGCAGTTCCATAAATGTCATCTCTTCATTAATACTATCACGTATCACAACAAACTCATTAAGTGTCTGCTTAGTACGTTTAGGTTTATATACTGGAGAAATAATAGCAATATCCTCATTTTTTGTATATAAAAATGTTAAGATTTTTAAGTTGGTTAGCATCATCAGATAGACTGACATATTCATTTTCTTTGTTATTTTGCTAATTCTGGCCCATAAATTATCAGTAATCAAAAAATCCATTTCCTTACTTTGACGATCTTTACTACGATTCAAATCAGGCATTAAACCAGTTCTGGTCATTTCTCCTGACAATTTATTTAACCAATATTTATTTTGCTCAATATATTTGGGTTCTGAAAGTAATAATAAATCATAATCTGTTAATTTCATGGTTTGCCTCCCTTCAACTAAAACTCAAATTCCGCTTCAATTTTTTCATCATCTAGATCTGCCTCTGTCATGGCGATTTGCATATTTCCTAGCAATTTATCCTTTTCTTCTTGTGAATATAGAGTAATATCAAATAATTTTATTTCTGAATTCTCTACTATTTGACGGAGAACATAAATTAGATGTCTAGAAAGTCTCTCCATTGTCTCCTGTCTAAAAAGTTTTGTACAATATATAAGATTGAAGTTAATTATGTCATTTATTTCTTGAGCGGTAAAATACAAGTCAAATTTTGCTATAGTATGGTCAAAACTGTAAGATGAAAACTTTAAGCCAGGAATCTTACAACTCTCATTATCAGTGTTTTGCATAACAAAAACCACATCAAACAGAGGATTCCGACTTATATCCCTTGGTATTTCCAACTCTTCAACCAATTGCTCAAATGGGTAATCTTGATTTTCATAGGCTTTCAATGCATTTGTTTTTACATTCTGCGAAAACTCTTTAAAAGTCAGATTGCCTTCAGAGTAATTTCGCATAGTAAGAGTGTTTACAAACATTCCGATGATACCCTGCAAATCAGCATGAGGTCTTCCAGCGATTGGTGAACCTACCACTATATCTTCCTGCCCTGTATATTTTAACATTAATACATTAAAACTTGCTAACAACGCCATGTAAAGTGTCACACCAACCTCTTTGCAAAAAGCTTTCAGTTTTCCAGTCAGCTCTTTATCTAACTCAAAGTTAATCTTGCTTCCTTCAAAGCTTTGCACCGTTGGACGTGAATAATCGGTTGGTAGATTGAGCACAGGTATTTTACCTGAAAAAGTATCCAGCCAATATTTTTTCTGTTTTATGATTACTTCTGTCGTAAACAAATCATTCTGCCACACCGAGAAATCTTTGTACTGAATAGGAAGCGGCAAAAGCTCTTGACCTTCATATAAGCTAACAAATTCATTAACCAGGATGCCAGTTGAAACCCCATCAGAAATGATATGATGTATATCAAAGAGCAACAGATATTTCTCATCGACAAGTTTTACAAGTTGCACCCTAAAAAGTGGTGCATTACTTAAATCAAAAGGTTGCACAAAATTATTGACTATTTCATTTACTTTCTCCTCAGCAGCATGAATGTAGCTTACTGAAAACTTAACTTCATGGTGAATCTTTTGGAAAATTTCTTCTTCTATCAGTTCAAATGATGTACGAAGAGTTTCATGTCTTAATACTAATTGTCTAAATGCATTTTCTAACCTTTCCAGGTCAAGTGCACCTTCAATCATTAACGCCCCTGGCATATTGTAACTTATCCCAACATCTTTAAACTGACATGGTATGTACAATCTCTTCTGTGCTGAAGATGCTGGGTAAACATTTGTAGAATATTTTGTTGAGTTAACATCTTTTTGATCTACAGGTTTTATTGATGAGTACAGATTTTCTTCTGTACCAGCAATATACTGGGCCAGCTCCCTGATTGTCGGCCTTTTGAATACCTCTCCTAAAGGCACTTCTGCATTTAACTCTTTGTGGATTTTTGAGACAAGTACCATTGCCTTTAACGAATGCCCACCGACTTCAAAGAAGTTGTGATTGATACCTATGCCTGTCATTCCTAAAACTTCCTGCCATAGCTCGATCAATTTTTCTTCTACCTCATTGATTGGTGCCACATATTCTATCCCAATTTCCATTCCACCTTCCAGATTAGGTAGGGATTTTCTATCTACCTTACCACTTGAGGTAAGAAGTAAATTATCTATCTGAACAAAATATGACGGGATCATATAGTCTGGCAGTTCTTTTAAAAGATGAGCTCTAAGTTCGGCAGCGGTGAGTTCATCCATAGAAACTATATATGCACACAGGTATTTACTTCCATTGGCATCTACCTTATCAATTACCACTACATCTTTTATGAATTCGTGTTTTAAAAGCTGGGATTCAATCTCTTCTGGTTCAATTCTATATCCTCTAATCTTAACTTGATGATCTCTCCGACCGATAAATGTGATATTACCATCAGCTTGCCAAGTTGAAAGATCTCCTGTCCGATATATTCTTTCATTAGGTAAAAATGGATGTTGTACAAATTTCTCTGCTGTAAGGTCAGATTTATTTAAATATCCTCTCGCCAATCCCACTCCTGCTACACAAAGTTCTCCTGGAACTCCCACAGGTGTAGGGTTATTATCTTTATCCAGGATATAGACTCTGTTGTTAGCGATAGGTTTTCCAATGGTAGTTTTTCCTAGTTCACATCTTGCTACTATCGAATCTACTGTTCCTTCAGTTGGCCCATAGTGATTACTTAACTGATATCCTAATGAAAGAATCTGATCCTTTAACGAATCCTCAAGTTTATCACCTGCAACCACAACTTTGTTTAAAGTTTTAGGCTTTTCATCCTGTGTAAGTAGTTCTTTTAAAGTGACTGGAACAAATTGAGCGATATTAATGCGATTTTCTTTCACAAATTTGATAAACTCTATTCTATCCAGAGCTATTTCTTTTCTGATAATATAAATCGTTGCTCCAAAGAGCAATGGTGGGAAAATTTCACTTATTGAACCATCAAAAGCTACATTAGCCATATGAACAATATTTCGATTTTCCTCAAAACATAACAATTCATTCCAATAACTTGACAGATTGACTACACCCTGATGTTCAAGCATTACTCCCTTAGGATTACCTGTAGAACCTGAAGTGTACATTATGTAAGCCAAATCTGTTGGTTTGTTAATATTCACTAAATTACCTTCATTGCAAAGATCTCTATCCTGCAAATCAATGATAATTCCATCATACTTGATTTTTGTGTCGTTAGAGATAGTATCACTAACAAAATATTTTTTTGCATACTCATTCTGAGCAATTAAAATCTTAGCTCCACTATCTTCAAGCATATATTTAATTCTTTCAACAGGATATTCTGGATCTATCGGCATATATGCGCCACCAGCTTTTAATACCCCTAATATGGCTATAACCATATCTATTGATCGCTCAGCCATTATGCCAATAATTTCATCCCGCTGAACACCTTTTTCTCTAAGTAAATGGGCCAGTTGATTTGTCTTGATATTTAATTCTCTATATGTCAGTTTATTTTCCTCAAAAACTAAGGCTAGATTATCTGGTGACTTTTCAGCCTGTTCTACAAATAGTTCGTGTAATGTTTTATCTTCCACATACTCATACTCCATCTGGGTAGCATTAAATCCATACAGAATCTGCTGTTTCTCTGTTTCACTAAGCATATTGATCTCTGCCAGTCTCGCCTCTGGATTCAGAGTAACCTGTCTTAAAATATTCACATAATGAGTTAGTAATTTTTCTATCGTCTCCTTTTTATAGAGATCGACACAATATTCCATAATAAAGGCTATCCGATCATCTCCTTCAACAGCATCAAGTGTCATATCAAACTTTGAAATGTTATTAAGAGAACTATATGGAACAAACTCTAAATCTCCGGTTTTCATCACATCACGATCGAAATTCTTCACAGAGAACATTACATCAAATAAAGGATTCCGACTCAAATCTCTCTGTAGATTAAGTTTTTCCACCAACTCTTCAAACTGATAATCCTCATTATCATATGCTTTTATCGTATTTTCTCGAACTTCTGCAAGTAACTTGACAAAAGTTTTATTGCCAGATGGTGCATTTCTCATTGCAAGTGTGTTTACGAACATTCCAATAACATTTTGCAGATCAGCATGGCGTCTTCCAGCAGTTGGTGAACCTATTACAATATCCTCTTGCCCTGAGTATTTTGATAACAACACATAAAATGCTGATACCAATACCATATACATTGTGGAATTAGTCTGAGTTGCCAGTTCCTTCAATTGTTCAGTAATTTCACTACCTATCTGAATTCTGATCTGGTCACCTCTAAAACTCTGAATTAACGGACGAGGATAATCAGTTGGCATATTCAATATCGGAATTTCACCATCTTCAGAATCTGCAAAGATATCAAGCCAGTAGTTTTCTTGCTCTTTAATCGTTCCATTTGCAAACAATGTGTTTTGCCATACTGCAAAGTCTTTGTACTGGACAGGAAGAACTAGAAGTTCCTGCCCTCCATATAGGCTGACAAACTCCTTGACCAGTAAGCCCACAGAAGTACCATCAGAAATAATATGATGCATATCAACGAGTAACAGATGTCTTGTCTCTTCTAATTTAACAAGTTTCACTCTCAAAAGAGGTGCTTTGCTTAAATCAAAAGGACGAACAAATCCTTTGATAATCTCCTCTGCTTGATCTTCACTAGCCTCATCAAAACTAATTTCGAAATCAACATCCTTGTGTACCTTTTGGACAACTTCACCATCTATCATTACAAAAGATGTTCGGAGTGATTCATGTCTTTCAATAAGTTCAAAGAAAACATTACTTAACTTATCAACACTTAGCTCACCATTGATATACATTACTTTTGGCATGTTATAACTTGTTGAATTACTTTCCATCTGATGAAGTACATATAACCGTTTTTGAGCTGAAGATAAAGGATAATATTCACGTTCTTCCACAGGCTCAATTTCACTATAGGCTTTCTTAACAGATTCTTCAATTATCAATGCCAGTTCGCGAATAGTTGAATGTGTAAAGACTGTTTTTAAAGACAGTTCCACATCAAATTCCCGATGAATTTTGTTAATCAGCATAATAGCCTTTAAGGAATGACCACCTAGAACAAAGAAACTGTCATTCACACCTATAGTATTTCTACGCAAAATATCTGACCAGATTTGAGCCAATTTAATTTCTATAGTAGTTGTAGGTTGCTCAAACTCTTTTCCTATTTCGACTTTCTCCCTAGGCTCAGGCAATGCCTTATAGTCAATTTTACCGTTTGGTGTCAACGGCAATCTGTCTAAAGTGATAAAATATCCAGGAATCATAAATTCTGGCAAGTATTCAGTCAAAAACTCTCTGATTTGAAGAGAAGAAACCTCTTCTTTTAAAACCAGATATGATGCAAGATATGTTTCGCCATCACTATCTTTTCTATCCATCACCACTGTTTCTAGAACTGCTGGGTGTTTTAGCAACATATTTTCGATTTCACCAGGTTCGATCCTAACTCCTCTGATTTTAACCTGATTGTCGATTCTACCAATAAACTCTAAATTTCCATCATAGAGAATTCTACCTAAATCTCCTGTTTTGTACAACAGATCATCTAAATCATTGTTAAAAGGATTAGGAATAAATATTTCAGAGGTAAGCTCTGGATTCCTAAAATACCCTTTAGTCCGATAGGGAGTCCTGATATAGATTTCACCAATAATTCCCGGTAAACAAAGATTCTTATCTTCATCCAAAATCATTATCTGACTACCTTCCATGGCCTTTCCTACCGGGATTACCCTAGTATATCGATCTTCTTTATTTAAAAAATAGTAGGTTTTGACCATGGTTGTCTCTGTCGGGCCATATAGGTTAATTAGCTGAATTCTACCACCAAAAATCTCATACCAGTTATCTACCATCTGAGTAGTAACCCGTTCACCTGACATCAAAATATATTGTAATTTCATGAACATCTCATTACTTAGTTCAGCCTGGTTGATTAGTTTAAAGATACTTGGTACACAATGAACTAGGGTAACTCCACTTTGATCAATCCATTTGGCAAGTTTATCGCCATTCATAGAAGTCTCTTTGCTCTCCGGGATACAGATTGTACCACCAGCAATTAACGGAACAAAGATATCTCTTAAAAAAGCATCAAAAGCAGGTGTTGATAACTGGCTCACCTTACATCTTTCGATCAAGTTCAGTTTTTCTATCTCCCACTTAATAAAATGCAATAATCCCTGATAACATCCAACAATCCCTTTTGGTTTTCCTGTTGATCCCGAGGTGAAGTAAAGATAGATCTCATCATCTGGTCTATAGATTATTTCTGGTCTTAGCATTCTGATATCAGATTTGTTTAATTGAGTAAATTCCTCTATAAGTCTAATCTCTACTTTAGTGGAACCTGTTGAAGATATTAATTTAGTTACATTCTCCAAATTACTCTGATCAGTCAAAATCAGCTTAAGATCAGCAATTTGCAGCAACGTTTCTAACCTTTTCTCAGGATGGGATAGATCAAAAGGAACGAAAGTATATCCTGATTTCAAGATACTCAACAATGCCGTAATTATTTCCAGCCGATCAAGGGTCATGATACCAATCCGTGAACCCTTCTCAAATCCCATATCTAGTATAGAATTAGCTATAGCATTCGATCTCTGGTCAAGTTCAGCATAAGTTATAACTTTTTGCCCAGATTCAACTGCAATTTTTTCGGGATATCTATCGACATTATTGTAGAAGAGACCTTCCAATGTTTGATCCTGCAAAGCGTTTACAGATAAATTCTTTTGGAATTTATGAGCAAATGGTTTATTCTCTTGTAGTGAAACTTTACCAATTTGATAGATTAATTTGTCAGATTCTTCTACTACCTCTTTAAGAATATCAATAAAGCTAGAAGCCAAAACCTGTATAGTCTCTTTTTTGAAGAGAACAGTACAGAAATTAAAGATACACTGAATACTTTTCTCACCTTCAAAAGCATATAATATCAGATCATATTTAGCAGCTCTATTTTCAAGATTATAAGGAGCAACTTTTAGATTTCCAGCAGTAATCCCTGATCGATCAGGATTTTGCATATTAAACACAACGTCAAACAATGGATGACGGCTCAAATCTTTCAGAATGTTGAGCTTTTCCACTAATTGTTCAAACTGGTAATCCTGATTTTCAAAAGCGCTTAAAGAATTCTCCTTGACCTCTTGTAAAAACTCTTTAAAAGTCTTATTAGCTGTAGGGTGATTTCTCAATGCTAGAGTATTTACGAATATACCAATAATACTCTCTAAATCTGGATGATGTCTTCCAGCAATTGGTGAACCTACCACAATATCTTTTTGATCTGAGTATTTTGATAATAATATATTGTAACTTGCCAGTAACACCATGAACAATGTCGTTTCAGTTTCTCTGGAAAGAGCAACTAACTTACCGGTCAATTCTTCACTCATTGCAAAAAATACGTTACTTCCCTCAAATGTATGTTCACGAGGACGAGGATAATCAGTAGGCAGGTTGAGAACCGGGAATTCACTGTTTTCTGGATGTGCAAATGTATCCAGCCAATATGCTTCCTGTTCTTTGATCACCCCAGTTGCAAACAATTCATTCTGCCATACAACGAACTCTTTATACTGGAGACGAAGTGGTAAAAGTTCTTTTCCTTCATATAAGCTGGCAAACTCTTTTACCAGAAGACCAGTTGACGTACCATCTGAAATAATATGATGTATATCAACTAGTAACACATAACTATTATCAGCTTGTTTAACAAGCCCAACTCTCAATAAAGGTGCTTTTTTTAGATCAAAGGGTTTCACAAACTGCTTCACTATTTTACTCAATTCACTTTCCTCTGCTTCAAAATAAGTTACTTCAAAATCCACATCCTGATGTACTCTCTGTACAATCTCACCATCAATCGTTTCAAAGGAGGTACGCAAGGATTCATGTCTTTGGATAAGCTTTTGGAATACATCTGTCAACCTCTCAACACTCAGTTCACCCGTAATAGACAGCACCTTTGGAATATTGTAACTTGTTGATTTATTTTCCATCTGCTGCAAGAGATATAACCGTTTCTGAGCCGATGAAACAGGGTAATATTCTCTCTCTTCAATCTGCTCAATTCGCATATAAGTAGATTCACTAGATTCTTCGATAACTTTAGCCAATTTACGAATTGTCTGATATTTAAAGACCGTTCTCAAAGGTAGTTCTACATTTAACTCTTTATAGATTTTTGCGATTAAAGAGGTCGCCTTTAATGAATGTCCACCCAAAATAAAAAAGTTGTCATTTACACCTATTCCCGCTCTTCCCAAAATCTCAGACCAGATTTCAACTAGTTTGACTTCCAGAGTGGTTTTAGGCGGTTCATACTCAACACCAGTTTCGATTTTACCTTCAGGTTCTGGCAAAGCTCTATAGTCAATCTTGCCGTTTGGTGACAAAGGCAATCTATCTAAACTGACAAAGTATGAAGGAATCATGTATTCAGGTAAGTATCCAATCATAAACTCTCTTAATTCAAGAGAAGTAACATTCTCTTTTAAAACAAAATAAGCCGCTAGATATATTTCAGCATCATCATCTTTTCGATCAATGACAACTGTTTCTAATACTGCAGGATGTTTTAGCAGCGTATTTTCTATTTCACCCGGTTCAATCCTGACTCCCCTGACTTTAACCTGATTATCTGTTCTGCCGATAAACTCCAAATTTCCATCAGGCTGAATCCGCCCAATGTCGCCAGTTTTGTACAGAAGATCATCTAAATCATTGTTAAAAGGATTAGGAACAAATACCTTGGAGGTTAGTTCTTCGTTCTTAAAATATCCCCTAGAACGGTATGGAGTACGCAAATATATTTCACCACTAACTCCAGTCGAACAAAGATTCATCTCGTCATCCAAGATAATTATCTGGCTACCATCCAAAGCCTTACCCACCGGGATAGTCCTTTTTGTACAATCTTCTTCTTTTATGAAATAACAAGCTTTGAATAAGGTTACTTCAGTCGGGCCATAAACGTTCACCAACTGAATTCTTTCTCCAAAAATCTCATACCAGGGAGCTAAAATCTGAGGAGTAACCCGCTCACCAGCTAGTAAAATATACTGCAATTTTTGGAACATCTCTTTACTTATCTCAGCCTGATTGATTAGCTTAAAGACGCTTGGAACACAGTGAATTAAGCTAACTCCGCTTTGATCAATCCACCTAGCTAATTTACTTCCACTCATGGAAATCTCTTTACTCTCAGGAATACAGATTGTACCTCCTGCAAGTAATGGTACAAAGATATCCCGTAAAAAAGGATCAAAAGCTGGCGAAGATAATTGACTAACCTTAGAATTTTTGCCCAAATTCAGTCTTTCTCGCTCCCACAAACTAAAATGTAACAGACCTTGATAGCGACCGACAATCCCTTTAGGTTGACCTGTAGAACCTGAAGTGAAGTAGAGGTAGGTATCATCATCTGGTAAATGAGTGATTCCAGGTCTTTCTACTGCACCTTGGAACTCATTAATAATTTTAATCTCTAAAACACCTGCACCTGTTGCGGTTCCCAGACTTGCTGTCAGATTCGTTACTTTCTCCAAATTATTTTTATCTGTTAAAACCAACCTTGTATCAGCAATTTGTAATAGTGTTTTCAATCTCTGTTCTGGATAAGTTAGATCAAAAGGAACAAAGATATATCCTGATTTCAAAATACCCAGTATTGATGTAATTATTTCCAAACGATCAAGGGTCATTACACCAATTCGAGATCCTTTTTCAATTCCTAGCTTTAAAATTGAATTAGCAATTGCATTTGATCTCTTGTCAAGTTCAGCGTAGCTGATAGATCTTTTTCCATATTCAATAGCAATATTTTCAGGATATCTATCAACATTTTCATAGAAAACTCCTTCTATTGTATAATTTAGCAAACTTGTTAAGTTTAAGTCTTTAGTATATTCATTACTTAATGATCTATTCTTCGTTGGCACAATTTTGCTAATTTGATAGATAGGTTTTTCGGGTTCTTTTATTATCTCTTTGAAAATATCTTTAAAGCTTGACACATAAGATTGAATAGTCTCTTTACTAAACAAGGCAGTTCTATAATTAAAGAGACAACGAATTTTGTCATTATCTTCAATTGCATAGAATACCAAGTCATATTTAGCTGTTTTGTTGTCGAAAAGGTAAGATGATAATTTTAAATCCCCTGCCATAATTTCAGGCTGGTCAGGGTCTTGCATGACAAACATGACATCAAATAAAGGGCTTCTACCTAAATCCCTGGGAATATTAAGTTTCTCCACCAATTGCTCAAACTGGTAATCCTGGTTATCAAAAGCTTTCAGAGTATTCTCCCCTACTTCCTCTAAAAACTCTTTAAAAGTCTTCTTACCTTCAGGAAAATTACGTAATGCCAGAGTATTTAAAAACATACCTATAATACTCTCTAAACCTGCATGATGCCTTCCAGCCATTGGCGAACCTATCACAATATCTTCCTGTCCTGAATATTTTGACAGCCAGACATTATAACTTGCCAACATTATCATAAACATTGTCGCATTTGTTTCTTTAGAAAGAGCTTTCAATTTTCCGGTAATTTCTGCGTCAATTTCAAATCTTACTATACTTCCTTCGTAGGTACTATCTGGCAGACGCATATAATCAGTAGGCATATTAAGCACAGGAATTTCTCCCGTTTGTGAATTTTTAAAGGTATCCAACCAGAATTTTTCTTGCACCTTAATAGCATCAGATGTAAACAAATCATTCTGCCATTTGGAGAAATCTTTGTATTGAATTGGTAGAGGCAAAAGTTCTTTACCCTCATATAACGAGACAAGTTCTTTTATTAATATAGCAATTGACGCACCATCAGAGATTATGTGATGCATATCAAAAAATAAGGCATGTTTGTTATCAAGTTTAGCAAGCCATACTCGCAATAGAGGAGCTTTACTCAAATCAAAAGGTTGCACAAACTGTTTCAATAATACATCTAATTCACTCTCTTTTGAATTAAGATAGGTTATCTTAAATTCCACCTCTTGATGTACTCTTTGAACAATATCCCCATCTTTACTTTCAAAGGATGTGCGTAGTGTTTCATGTCTATTGATAAGAGTAATGAAACTCTGTTCCAATTTCTGATAGTTCAGTACACCTTCTAGCATAATTAGCCGGGGAATATTATAGCTTAGATTTGATCTGTCAAGTTGATTTAATATAGAAAGTCTCTTCTGAGCTGAGGACATTGGATAAACACCATTTTTATATTCTTTCTCATCTAAAGGCGCAATCATAGAAGACCTATTTTTCACTGAGTTTTCTATGTATGCTGACAATTTCTTGATAGTTGGATTTACGAAAATTTCTTTAAGTCGCACTTCCAGATTTAATTCTTTTTGGATTTTCGCTACAATGGTCATCGCTCGTAATGAATGTCCACCCATATCAAAAAAATTATGGTTAACACCAATACCATCTACCCCAAAAATTTCAGACCAAATTTTAACTAATACTTCTTCAATTTCACTTTGTGGGGCAAGATATTCAACTCCAGAGTCAATTGTTTTTGCAGGATCAGGTAAAGATTTACGATTAATTTTACCATTTGGAGTCAATGGCATCTTCTCAAGTTGAACAAAATAGGCTGGTATCATATGATCTGGTAGCTTAGTTGCCAGTGCTTCACGTAATTTGCTAACCTCAAAAGGTTCATTTAAAATGATATATGCACAGAGGTATTTACTGCCATCTTCCTCTTCTCTGGCAGTCACCACAGCTTCGTTTACATTTTCAAATTGCACTATCTGATTCTCAATCTCTCCAGGTTCTATCCTAACTCCCCTTATTTTAACCTGGTGATCTACCCTTCCCACGATTTCAACATCTTTGTTGGGATGCGTTATCCCTAAGTCACCGGTTTTATAAATAATATCCTGAGGATTATTGGTAAATGGATTTTGCAAAAAAACTTCTCTGGTTAAATCACGATCATTATAATATCCAGAAGAAATATATGGTGTCCGAATGTAAATCTCCCCAACACTTCCAACAGCACATTTTTGCATTTTGCTGTTTAAGATCATCACTCTTACTCCATCAATTGGCTTTCCAACAGGAATAGATACTCTATCAATATCATCTTCACTAATTCGATAAAATAGTTTTGCAAGGGTTGTTTCTGTTGGACCATACAGATTTACAAGTTCAATCCTTTTTCCGAAAAGCTTAAAGAATTTCTTTATGTCATTTCCGCGTAATAACTCTCCTGCTAAAAGAATATACTCTAGCTTTAAAAAACAGTTTGCATCATCTAACTCTGCCATCAAAGCTTTAAACAAGGATGGAACAGTGTGCATCAGATTAATTTGCTTATCATCAATCCACTTCTTAAGTTTTAATGGATTTAGGACTATTTCACGGTTTTCTGGTATCACAAGGGTTGCCCCTGTACACAATGGAACAAAAATATCCCTCAAGAACGGGTCAAAAGATGGTGAAATGATTTGGCTTACTTTGAAACTTTCATCAATGCCAAATTCCTTGATCTCCCAATCAATAAAATGCTTTAAACTTCTATGTCTTCCTAGAACAGCTTTAGGTTTACCTGTTGATCCAGAAGTAAAGTAAATATAGCAATGTTTATTTCGACTACTTGCAGGATTCTGATATTCTTTCGGCAAATTACTATCAAATTGAAAAACATCAATGTTGTTATACTGCGCAACATCTGCAAAATTGGTATCATTTAAATCCAGTACCAGAGCATTTATTCTCCGCTTTTCTCCTTCCATCATCCTATCAAGTTTATCCAGCCAAGCCGATCTAGTTATAACCCAATCAGCATCTATTTTATCAATCATTAATTTTATGCGACTTTCTGGAAACTCTGGATCTATAGGTGCGAATACCCCACCACATTTAATTACACCAAGAATCGCTTCGATAAGTTCTATACTATTCTCAAGCATCACAGGTATATTTTTATTCTTCTTGATGTTTACAGATAAAAAGTTAGCAATCTGATTAGAACTTTCTTCAAACTCCATAAAAGAAACCTTTTCATTGCCGCGCTCTATTGCTATTTTATTGGGCATTTGTGAGGCCACATAACTTATTTTTTCATGTAAACTTTGAAATTCCATAAAGTTCCTCCTTAGTTAAAGGGCGCGCACGCTACACATGCGCGCCTTTAATAATTAGAAAAAATCCTGATTGTCGAATTCTACATCAAAGTCGTCTAAATATTCATCTAAGTCATCGGTACCCTTAAGGAAGATTTGGCTAATTAAAATCTCCTCTTTATTCATTATTGATTCAATAACAGTATTAAAACTTTCTAATATATTCTCAATCTTATACTCTTCTAGAGTATTTATGAAAACAGCATTCAATGAAATCTTATCTTTACCTTCTTGCACGTAAAGGGTAAGACTATACTTAGGCTCGACCTCCTCAAATGGGTAAGGTTTTATGGTGACTCCATCAAGAATCAGCTCTTCGACTTGATAAGGCATATAATTAAATAATATTGAGAACAAGGAATTCTCGCGGAAATCCCACTTTTCTATAGCTTTCGCATACAAGTATTCGTAAGGGTAATCCTGATTTTCTTGAGCCTCCAACCAATCTTCTTTAAGGCTTAATAGATATTCTTTAAATTCGCCATCGTTTTGAATTTTGCTGCGAATGATTAGTACATTTAAGAAAATTCCAATGATATTTTCAAGTTCTTCATGTCTTCTCCCTGCCTGTGGAATACCGATTGAAATATCATCTTGATCAATCATTTTCATAATGATTATTTTAAAGATTGCTAGCATAAATATAAAATTTGTAATTTTATGTTTGACACAAAACTCGTTTATTTTTTCCGTTAATACTTCATCTAGTTCAATAAACAATCTTCTTCCCTTAGAATCTCCATTGAAAGTAATGTTTCTGGCTGGTAACTCTGTGTAAGCAAAGTTATCCAATTTTTTATCCCAGTATTCACCCAACTTTTGCAAACGTTCCGATTCTAGAAGAGAGTTATGCCAGAATGCAAAATCTTTATATTGGATTCTAAGTGGCAATAAATCATTTTCTGCATATAGATTGGCAAAATCTCTAGTTAAAATTGTTTTCGATACACCGTCTGAAATAATGTGGTGCATGTCAAATAATAATAGATGTTTCATCTCACCAAATTTTATTAAAGCAACTCTTAAGAGAGGTGCACGGCTTATATCAAAGGGTTTGATAAATTGTCCGGCAAATTCTCTAAGATTTTCTTCAGCGGTTTCCATGTAATCTATGGCGATATCCACATTGTCATGAATTCTCTGCATTGGTTCCCCATCAACTAATTTAAACGATGTCCGTAAGGCTTCATGTCTTTCGACAAGTTTCTGAATTGCTTTCTCCAATTTTGTTTTATTCAAATCGCCTTCAAGAATAATTGCTGATGGCATATTGTATGCTGTTGATTTTTCATCAAGTCGCCATTGAATATGTATCCTCTTTTGGGATGATGATACTGGATAGAATTCCATCTCTTCTACAAGCTGAATTGCAGTGTACATATTCCGTTCGGCGTTAGCAATGTAACTAGCCAACTCTCTAATAGTAGGATTTTTGAATATATCACTCAAAGACACTTGCACATTTAATTCCTTGTGGATTTTTGCAATCAATACCGTCGCCTTTAAAGAATGCCCACCCACTTCAAAGAAGTTATGATCAATTCCCAAATTATCTACTGCCAATACATTTTCCCAAATTTGCACTAACTTTTCTTCCGATTTATTTTGTGGTACTTCATAAGAAACTCCTATTGTGATATTGCCATCCAATTCAGGTAAAGCCTTTCGATCAATCTTACCATTTGAAGTATAAGGTAGTTTTTCTATCTGGATAAAATAAGATGGAATCATATATTCTGGTAAATTTTTTCTTAAGTGTTCTCTCAAGTTTTTGATAGACATTTCTTTTTCCCCAACTATGTATGCACATAGTGCTTTAGTTCCATCTTTATCTTCTTTATCTATCACAACTGTTTCTTTGATTTGACTATAACTTAATAATTGACTTTCAATCTCTCCAAGTTCAATCCTATATCCTCTAATCTTTACCTGTTGATCTATCCTACCCAAAAACTCAATGTTTCCATCTGGTAACCATCTTGCAAGGTCGCCTGTCCTATAGATTCTTTCACCTAGATTCACATTTTCACTGGCAAATGGGCTCTGGATATATTTTTCGACTGTTAATTCTTCTTGATTTAAATAACCACGTGTTACACCATCTCCAGAAACACATAACTCACCTAGAACCCCTATTGGGCATATGTTCAGATATTTGTCTAAAATATATACTTGATAATTCGAAATTGGTTTTCCGATCGGTATATTTGTGATCTTATCAGTTGTGCATCTAAAATAGGTTGCACAAACTGTAGATTCGGTTGGTCCATAGGTGTTATAGACCTTTGCATATTTTAAGAGTTCTGTGATATGCTCTCCTTTTAATACATCTCCACCACTGATAAATGTATGAATGGAGTTTAATGGTTCGTTTTTATCAAACTCATTTAACATCAAAGGTGAGCAACTTACCATAGTTACTTGATTTTCTGTTATTGTCTTCATAAGTGAACGGATATCAACTATCTCTTCATTTTCAGGAAGTACTAACCTACCACCAACAGTCAAAATAGGATAGATTTCTTCTACTGATGCATCAAAAGCAAAAGATGCCTGTTGTAATACAATATCATCAGAATTTAGCGCAAATTCCTGTTGAAAAGCATGAATATAAGCCATGAGATTTCGCTGTTCAACCATAACACCCTTTGGTTTGCCAGTTGATCCCGAAGTATAGATGATATAAGCTAGATTATTGATACTACTAATAGTTTCTAAATTGAGTGAATTATCGTTAGTATATATATCTTGATCTGAGATATCTATAATGTCACCATTAAAATCTATTTTTCCTTTTAGATCTGTCTCAGTTAAAAGTATATCAATTCCACTATCCTCCAAAATATATTGGATTCTATTAAGAGGATATTTAGGATCAATTGGCACATAAGCACCACCAGCTTTTAAGACTCCAAACATGCCAATTATCATTTCGGGTGAACGATTTAGCATCAATCCCACTAATTGATCTGCTTTCACACCTTTTGCACGTAGCATTCTTGCTAATTGATTTGCTTTCTTGTTCAATTCTAGATATGTTAGTTGCTGATCTTTATAGATGATTGCAATCTTATCTGGAGTTTTTGCGACCTGTTCTTCAAATAATTCCTGTATCATTTTATCTTTTACATAATCTAAATAAGTGTGATTAAATTCAGATAAAATCTTCTCTCTTTCTTCATCTTCAAGCATATTTATTTGACATAATTTAATTTTTGTATCTGCTGCTACTGCATCAAGTATGTTTTTCAAATGTAAGCTCATTCTTTCGATTGTTTCTCTCTTAAATAACATTTTACTGTATTCAAAATTTAATATTATATCTTCCCCACCAGCGTCTTCACATGCTGAGATTGATAAATCAAATTTTGAAGTTTTCTGGTCATAATCATATAATTTTAATGCTAAATTCTCAATTTTTAATTCCCCATTATTTTCTCCCAATTCTCCACTATCTACATTTTGCAGCATAAACATTACATCAAATAGTGGATTTCTACTTAGATCCCTTTTTAAATTTAATTTATCCACTAACTCTTCAAATTGATAATCCTGATTTTCATAGGCATTCAATGCATTTTCTTTTACTTTCCTCAAGAATTCTTCATAGGTCTTATTTCCGTGAGGATAGTTTCTCATCGCAAGAGTGTTAACAAACATTCCAATAATTTTCTCAAGATCGGCATGTGGTCTACCTGCTATCGGACTTCCAATTATGATATCTTCCTGCCCACTATATTTGGATAATAATATGTTTATCCCTGATAAAAGCACCATATATAGTGTACTTCCTGTATTACTTGCGATTCTCTTTAAATTTTTAGCAAGATGCTGATCTAATTTAAATGTAATGTGATCTCCTGCAAAACTTTGTTTAAGTGATCTGGAATAATCTGTTGGTATATTTAGTATCGGTACCTCAACACTAAATCTCTCAAGCCAGTACTCCTCTCGCTTTTTCATAAGATCTGAATGCAATAGCGTATTTTGCCATTCTGCATAATCCTTATATTGAATCCTTAAACTATCTAACTCTTTGCCTTCATACAGAGAAGCAAATTCTTTTATCAGGATTCCCAGGGAAGTACCATCTG